>DMAP01000016.1 GCA_003446975.1 Clostridiales bacterium
AATATTATTATAGTATCAATCAACAGGGTTCTTGGGTTCAGATGGTGTTTGAAACTCCACCTGAACCTTAGAGACCGTTATCCAGGGACTCTACAGTGCTTATCTCCCACTTAGAGAAGTGGGAGTCTTAGCACTGTTAGTCATCGGATAAATGACATATATCTGTAGACTTTAGAATAATTAGTATTTTGTTTAACCACCCACATTTTTGTTGGTGGTTTTTGTTATTTTTTGATCAAAAAACATGGAAGAATAGCTACAAAAATGATAAAATATACACAATGTATTTGGAATCCTTAAAAAGAATTTTAGAATCTACACAGTCATTGTATGATTTATTCATAGATATAAATAAAAACAGGAGAATAGGTGGTGATACATCCTACAACTAGAGCATTTCGTACTGCATTAATCATTTTATTCAGGTTGATGGAAAAGAAGTTGTATCTTTTGGATATAAACTTCAGGTTTTGGTTATTTGTTTAACCAAGTTTATGAGAAATGGGAGGATTTATGAAAAGGAACATGAAAAAGACTTTAATTTTGATGATGGTTATGGCTCTTGTGCTTTCTGCATGTTCACCGGCGACACAACCGACAACAGCAACGACAGCGGCACCTACGACGGCAGCACCAACAGAGCCAACTGGCATGACACCCGGCAAATATATTGGTGAGGTTAGAGGATATAATGCCATGGTCAAGGTTGAAACAGAAGTCGATGCTGAAAAGATCTTATCAGTTAAGGTTGTCAATCATGAAGAAACATTGGGTATGGGAACGAACGCTGTTGAGTTGATGCCACAGAAATTTGTCGATGCACAATCTGTTGCTGTAGATGTAGTGACTGGTGCAACAGCGACTAGTTTGGCTATCATATTTTCGGTCAGGAGCGCACTGGAGCAGGCAGGCGCCGATATGGCTGAATTTACTGTTAAACCGGCACCACCAACACCAAAAGATGCGGCTTACGATACTGATGTTGTGGTCATTGGCGGCGGAATCGCAGGGTTAACTTCAGCTTTACAAGCTACTCTAAATGGTGCTAATGTCATTTTGGTGGAGAAGATGGATGTGGTTGGTGGAAACTCAATTCGTTCATCAGGTTCATTCAATGTAGCTGGACATCCTATGCAAATTGAAGCAATTGGGTTGACACAGAGAAGCGACCCTGAACAATTCATCGAGTTTACCATGGTAGGTGGTCATCAGATGAATGATCCATCTCTTGTCCGTTATATGATTGAAAATTCCGGGAAGGCCTATGACTGGCTTGAAGAAATCGGAATGGAACCTAGATTTAATGAGCGCAGTACAGGTGCGAGCGTACCGGGCAATGCCCCTGGCCTTGTTGTAGGACTTCAAGAACGCTTCTTGGCCGAAGGTGGCACTATTCTGTTAAGCACGAAGGTTACCGACATTGTCTTGAAAGATGGTGCCGCAGCAGGTGTCATTGCAACAAGCAAGGACGGTGGAACTGTGACTGTCAATGCGAAGGCTGTTGTCCTGGCTTCTGGTGGATTTGGAGCAAATTTGGATATGGTAACCCAACTGGATCCTTCTCTTAAAGGATTTGTCACCAACAATAGCCCAAGTGCTACCGGAGATGGTATTGCCATGGCAGAGGCAGTGGGTGCGGCTATCAGGGATTTGAACGAGATACAGATTCACCCGACAGTGCATAACCCATCTTCAACGATGGTAACTGAAGGCGCTCGAAACGCAGGTGCAATACTGATAAACACTTCCGGCAAGAGATTTACAAATGAAGTCAATTATCGAGATATCGTATCGGCAGCAATATTGGAGCAAGACCAAGGATTTGCCTATATTCTGATGAATCAGGAGATCGTTGACAGTAATACAAATATTCAAGGCTATTACAAAATCGGATTGCTTAAGAAATTCGACGATATAGCAGGTGTTGCTGAGTTTATGAAGATAGATGTAGCGGTGCTGCAAGACACGTTGGATAAATGGAACAGCTATGTGGCGGACAAGAATGATCCGGAGTTCAACAGCGCATTCGACTGGAGAAGAGATCTGAGCACAGGTCCTTATTACACAATTGATGTTGCTCCAGGGATTCACCATACAATGGGTGGCGTGGTCATCAATACAAATGGTGAGGTTATATCGACTACTGGTGATGTAATTCCAGGATTCTTCGCTGCAGGCGAGATCACAGGTGGCGTACATGGTGGTAATAGAGTTGGCGGAAATGCCATTACTGATTGTTTGGTATTTGGCATGACTGCAGGTATGCACTCTGCTGCATATGTAGGGAAATAAATCAATCAGTCTATACATCAACGCCCACAGACCGAGTCTGTGGGCGTTTTATATTAGGAGAAATCAGGTTTCATTAAAAATGAATTAGAAAATGCAAAAAAACGATACGACAAATGAAAATAGTGCTACAATAAAATTCATAGGAATCATTTAAGAGGAGCACTTATGATTAAGATAGAGAATGTATCATTCATATACCCCGCTACACAAAAAAAGGCAATTGATCATCTCCAATTTGAAATAGATAAGGGAGAGATTTTTGGTTTTTTGGGACCAAGTGGTGCCGGGAAGACAACGACACAGCGACTTATTATCGGTTTGCTAAAAGGGTATTTGGGGCATATTCAAATAATGGGGAAAGAACGCAGTCAATGGGGAAATGATTATTATGAAAGAATCGGTGTGGCATTTGATTTCCCAAATCTTTACTTGAAGTTGACCGCATATGAGAATCTTAAGCTAATCAATAATTATTATGCGACCCCATGTGATCATATTCTTGATCTGTTGGACCAGGTAGGCTTGTTAAAAGAAAAAGATGTGCGAGTGGAGCATTTTTCCAAAGGGATGAAAATGCGTTTGAACTTTGTGCGTTCAATCATGCACAAGCCTGACATCCTTTTTTTGGATGAACCCACATCGGGGCTGGATCCTGTCAATGCAAAAATCATCAAGGATTCGATTCTGGATTTAAGACACAGAGGGGCAACTGTCTTTTTGACCACCCATCATATGGAGGTTGCTGAGCAGCTCTGTGACCGGGTGGCATTTATTAACGACGGTGCGATTTCAGC
>DMAP01000400.1 GCA_003446975.1 Clostridiales bacterium
TTCTCTATCGACAAAATAATCTTCTAATAGATCATATAGATTCATGGTCCTGTACCTTCTTAGGTGTGTCCAATTATTCTAAGAGGTACAGGACTATTGTATTTTACAGAAAATTAGTTACGCTGCCTGGGTTTATTTCATTGTTATATTTTTGTTTAAGCTCAGATAATTTTGAAACTATAGTTTCTAAGTTATCTTCAGTTTGTTTACGAAAGAAAGTACGTTCTTCTTTGTTTCTTTCATTTTTGGGTCCTATATTAATAGGATATGCCTTTTTTACTAAATCACTCGCTAAAATCGGCAACTTTAAGTTAGGTAAAATCTCCATTATCTCTCACTATAGAACCATTTTTATGATTAAGTTTCCTTAACTGCTCCTGCGTTGAACTTTCTAAGATTTGAGGAGTAATTAATTTTTTGCTAGAGAGAGTAATTTCTTTTATAGACCTTAAACATATCGCTTCTATATCAGATGGAGACATCTTTTCGGAGATCTCAGCAAAATAATCGAGGTTAATTCCTCGTGTTCTTGCAGAGAGCAAATACTTTTTGAAAATGCTTTTTCTAGCTGCTTTATCAGGAAGGTCAAAGTATACGACTTCGTCAAATCTTCTCCACAAGGCAGAATCAAGTAAATGCTGGTGATTTGTTGCGGCAATAAGTATTGAATTTCCTTTAAAATTATCAATCATTTGAAGGAAACTGTTGACAACTCTTCTTATCTCTCCATGATCCAAAGAACTATCTCTTTCGGCTCCTATTAAATCGAATTCGTCAAAAAAAACCACCCAATTTCCGTTTTCAACAAAGCTAAATACTTTCCTCAAGTTTGCAGCAGTCGCACCTAGATATGAAGATACCAAACCATCAAATCGAATATATGCCATTGGATAAGATAAATCTGAGCAGAGAATTTCAGCGGCTAGAGTCTTACCACATCCTAGAGGACCATAAAAAAGTACTTTCTTAATTGGTTCTAAGGAGTGTGAAGATAAGATCTCTAACTTTTTGTTTTCAAGGACAATCCTACCCAAAATCTTTTTTTTATCTTTTTCGATAATTAAATCAGAAAAGTCCTTTTTAAATGTTTTTATTTCTAAAAGTGGTAGTCCTTTTTCAGCATCACGTGGAATATTGTTAATAATAGTATCTTTTTTAGTACTTCTTTTTCTTGGGGAAGATTTATCTATATCTAGTATTTTTTGCAAGTCATCCACCAGTTTATTATTATATTTGGACTGCTCATCTTTTATAATCTCTCTAGAGACACGCATGAAGTCTTCGTCGTCTCCCTCTTTAAAGGCAGTAAACAATTTTCGGTAAGCTTCACCACTATTCATTCTCTTATAAAATATAAGTGATTGTAATTAACTTTTGCTATTCCTAAGCAAGAGTACAAAGTACGTACCTGATAGATCATCTCATTGGCCAATCATAACAGCAAGTGATTACAGCGAAGTATTAGTGCTAAGATAATACCACATATTAAGAATTACAACATTAAACAAGATATGGTAATTTTCAAGAGTAAAGAAAAATCTACTCCTCAAACCACTTTTTCATAACATCCTTAATGTCATCAAACTCCCCATCAAAATACATGGCACCAGCAATCGCCTCCAGTGTTTCCGCAAGCACATGGTCACTCTCTCCATGTTTTTCCTTTATTTGCCCTTTTCCAAGTATCATGAAAGAACCAATACCAAGATCCCTGGCTGTTTTAGCGAGCCCTTCCTTCTTCTCTAGCTCAACTCTTTCAGGAGTTATTGCTCCACCTGTCCGATGTCCCTTTTCCATTAGCAGCTCGGTTAGAACAAGCTTTAAGACGGCATCACCAACAGTTCTGAATTCGCTTTGATTCTTGCAGGGATGCTCGTTTGAATAACCCTTATTTGTAAGTGCCTGCTCTAAGAACTCGATTTTTTTGAAACGATAGCCAAGAATAATTTCTAATCTTTCAGCATCTATCGGCATGACCTTCCTCCATTTCAGATATGGGATTCCATGAAGCTCATTTTGCAGAAACCTTACCTTCCTTTCTAATCCTCTCCAGCAACTCCCCCGCACTCTCATACCCCCTGCCCTCCTGCCTTGCAATCTCCGCCTCAGTAGGTACGAGCTCCCCCGAGAATGCCTTTGCAAGAATAGACTGCCTGAGTCTCTCAGTCTTCTCCCTGGCTGCTGCGACCTTAGCTTCCACGGAGTCGGCAAAGGCAAAGAGCGCATCGACCCGCCGGACGATCTCTTGCTGTTCGGGAAGGGAACAGAGTGGGAAATGAAGTTGAATTATATCTTTAATGTTTAAATGAGGGGAGGTTGTACCTCCAATAAGTGGCTTATATTGATTTGAAAAAGTTGTTGATTGAAAAAAATACATGAAAAACTTAGGCATGACACTTTGAAGGGGTCTGAACATCATCATTCTTTGGCCCAAACATAAATCTACGTTTTTAGGCACAATCACTGTTGTCCCCACAGTCCCCTCTCTTGAAAACAGTATATCTCCTTCAGTCGGTTTTAATCGTCTTATTCGGTCGAGATATGTCTCTTCACTGACAAATCGTGCTTTATCAAAACAGATTCTACTATTTTCAATGCATGTTGTATCAATGCAGTAGTATCCTGAGGATACAAATTTTGCAGTACTATGTAGGCAATCAACTATATTTGAGGATATTTCATTGACTCTAATCCATGTCCATTCTTGAGGAAGCGTTGACAAGTCCGCAATTCTCTCATCATGAGAAGGTTCTAAGGGCTTTATTTTTTTGCCAGTAGCCTTGGCAAACTCATCCCATTCCTGCTTTATATTCTCTAGTAAGTCGTGTGAATTCGGTAGATTGACTTGCTGGCCGCGCCACTCCTCCGTCAGCCTCCCGTCACAAGCAGCCGCCAGCACCGCCT
>DMAP01000427.1 GCA_003446975.1 Clostridiales bacterium
GTGCAGGAAAAGCTGAATTCCCTATCTGTACACAGAACTTGTTTTTAGGTGGGCATGTAAGAGTTGGTATGGAGGACAATTTGTACCTTGGCAAAGGTGTAATGGCAAAGAACAATGGCGAACTGGTAGAGAAAATGGTAAGAATTATGGGTGAATTTGATTTTGAACCAGCTACTCCAGATGAAGCCAGAGAAATGTTGGGAATAAAAAAATAAAGGAGGATTATTATGAGAGTAGCTATTATGGGCGTTGGCTCATTGGGAACCATAATCGGCGCATATATCACTAAAGGTGGATTTGAGATTGATCTTATAGATGCAAATGCTGAGCATGTAAAAGCTTTAAACGAAAAAGGCGCGACAGTGATAGGAACTGTGGAATTCAATCAACCAGTCAAAGCGATCACACCTGAAGAAATGGACGGAATATATGATCTTGTTTTCTACATCGTAAAACAGACCTATAATGATGTTGCACTGAAACAGTTGTTGCCACATCTGGGACCCGAAAGTGCTGTGGTGACTCTACAAAATGGTGTTCCTGAACCGGAGGTAGCAGCTATCGTCGGAGAAAACAGAACAATGGGTTGCACAGTTGGTTGGGGAGCTACATGGATTGGACCGGGGGTCTCTGAATTAACATCCGATCCGAATAATATGAGCTTTGAAATTGGCGAGCTTGACGGTAAAATAACTGACAGATTGCTTCATGCAAGAGATATGTTAGAGAGCATGTGTCATGTACTAGTTATGGAAAACCTGATGGGAATAAGATGGACCAAACTACTGGTCAATGCCACGTTTAGTGGTATGTCGGCTTGCCTTGGTTGTACATTCGGTGATATTTTGGATAGCCCAAAAGCGATGGATTGCGTCAAGCATATCGCCAATGAAACCATAAAACTCGGTCATGCAGCCAATATCAAGATGGAGCCGATGCATGGATTTGATCTTGGCGGTTTATTGTCATTTGAGACTAAAGCGGAAATGGACAGCAAAGACCCTATTTACAACAAAATGTGGGGTCCGCACAGAAAACTGAAGGCCAGTATGCTTCAAGACTTGGAAAAAGGTCTTAAAACCGAAATTGGCGCGATTAATGGCGTAGTATGTGACTTTGGCGATAAGTATGGAATTGAAACACCTGTTAATGATCAGGTAGTGGAAATTGTTAGAGGTATTGAATCAGGTAAATACAATTTCGTGTTCGAGAACTTGGAGCTGTTCAAGGTTCCTGAAATCAAGTGATTATCTTATTACCATAATGATTAAAAGTATATCAATAATAAAAACATAGCAAAAAAGTCGATTATTATAGACTGTCCTTCTTAATATAGACTGTTTTTGTCTATAATTATAGAAAGGTGTCAATTAATTACATAAGCTTTAATCAATTACTTAGGTTCAACGTTTGTATTAACAATGATAATTTCACATGTTGAGATTAAATATTTCTTAAAAAAACTTGGCACACAATTTGCAAAGTTAAATGTATCGAAACAAAATCTTAAATTATTGGGATAATATATCTCAAAACCAAAAAAAGGAGATAAAGTTACTATGAGAACTCAAGAACAATATCTAGAAAGATTAGCAAAAATGAAAAAAAATATTTTTTTAGGAGGTGAGAAAATAGGAAGAGATGATCCAAGGGTAGTACACGCATCTAGTGCTATACGCATGACATTTGAGTTAGCGGAGAATCCTGAATTTGAATCTTTGTTAACAGCAACATCTCACATTACTGGAGAAAAAATCAATCGTTTTACACATATACATCAATCGACAGATGACTTGTTGAAAAAACAAGAACTTACTAGAAAACTTTGTCATATTGCTGGTGGGTGTATTCAGCGTTGTATGGGTTGCGATATGCTTAATGGTATCTCAGTTACAACGAAAAATGTCGACCTAAAACACGGAACCAATTATCATGAAAACTTTTTAAAGTTTGCTAAATATTTTCAGGAAAACGATTTAGTCGGAGCAGGCTCACAAACCGATGCGAAGGGTGATAGGCTAGCAAGACCATCAGAACAATGGGATCCTGATCAGTACCTACATGTTGTTGAGCGTAGAGATGATGGTGTTGTAGTAAGAGGTGCTAAACTTCATAATACTATGGCCCCTTATGCGGATGAATTAATTGTTGTTCCCACTAGAATGATGGGTAAAGATGAAGGCGATTGGGCTATTGCTTTTGCAATACCTGCAGATACTGAAGGGGTAACATTGATTGCAAAAGAAGCATTTACAAGGCAGAGGGAAGACAACCTTAAATCACCAATGTCAAACATAGGAGATTTAGAATGTATGACAGTATTTGATGATGTTTTCGTACCAAATGAGAGAATTTTTCTCAATGGCGAGACTCGATTTGCTGGAGAATTAGCTTTAGGTTTTGCCTTATTTCATCGCCATTCATATACTGGTTGCAAACCTGGAATCGGTGACGTACTAACTGGTGTTACAGCATTGTTAGCAGAATATAACAATACTCTCAAAGTAGAACATGTAAAAGGCAAACTAGTTGATATGATTTGTGTTGCAGAACTAGTTTATGCAGCTGGCATGGCTGCTGCTTATAAGTCTACGAAAGCACCATCAGGCACACAAGTTCCAAATGTAATCTATGCAAATGTTGGTAGAAGACATGCAGGTCATGCTATTTATCATGAAGCCGAAATACTGTGTGATATAGCCGGTGGATTAGCAGTAACATTGCCAGACAGCAAAGAATATAATAATCCTGAAATTGGCAAGTATGTACAAAAATATGTAACTAGAAAAGAAGGAGTGTCACCAGAAAATTGCTACAGAGCATATGCGTTAGCAGAAGATTTTCTAGCAAGTGAACTGGGAGCAACATTTTTGGTTGCCGGTGTTCATGGAGGCGGATCCCCAATCATGGAAGATATTGCTATCTGGGGCACTTATGACATAAACAAAAATATTAATTTAGCTAAGAACCTTGCTGGTATTAAGGATTAATGTAATATAGGGGATAAAACTATGAAAAATTGTTTACAAGATATTGTAGTCCCACACTTTAACCTAACTGGAAAAGTTGCAATTGTGACAGGTGGAACAAAAGGATTAGGGTATGGAATGGCCGTTATCTTATCTGAATACGGAGCTGATGTAGTTGTAGCTAGTAGGACGGAAGAGGATTGCATAAGAGTTGAAACAGAATTAAGAAGTTTAGGTAGAAATGCTTATGGAGTAGTAACAGATGTAACAAAAGAAGATCAAGTTAATAACCTGATTGAAACGGTGGTAAAAAAACTGGGAAGAGTCGACATTATGGTATGTAATGCAGGGATTGCAAACACAGTGGCAGCATTGGATATGACAGAAAAAGAATGGGATATGATTCTAGATGTTAATTTAAAAGGTGTTTTTTTTAGTGCAAGAGCTGCTGCAAATCAAATGATTAAGCAAGGGGAGGGAGGAAGAATTATAAACATTTCGTCAGCAGCATCAGAATGTGGTGCAAAAGGTATTAGTAATTATTGCGCTGCGAAAGCGGGTGTAGTTAACTTAACTAGAGCCCTGGCGAGTGAGTGGGCACGTTATGGAATTACCGTTAACACTGTTTCACCAGGATATGTTCCTACTTCAATAAATGAAAAACAGCTTTCTAATCAAAAAGTTAAAGAAGGAATTGAAAAAGCAACTATGTTAAAACGATTGGGAAAGATTGAAGAAGTGGCTTTACCGGTACTAATGCTAGCTTCAGATTTTTCTGGTTATATAACTGGTGCACAAATTCTTGTAGATGGTGGAGTTTCTGCTCAATAAATAATGTAATTTCCTAATAGCTACATAGAGGGTTTTACTTTAGCAAGTTGATTGGTAATTGATGTTGGCACAACAGGTTGTTTTATACATATCAAAACTAGAGAATTTCGAAAAATAGAGCCTTTTTGCCAACCCTCTCCACTTACTATACTAAACCAATTTGTGATTTATTCACAAAAATACATCTAAAATGATTGAATATTCCGGAACAAATTGAA
>DMAP01000363.1 GCA_003446975.1 Clostridiales bacterium
TGATATCGAAGTAGGACAGTATCCTGCAAACCTGACAAAAAATTTCTCCAGGATTGTCATACTTATTTGATCTCCTTGAATTCGGCGTCAATGACCTGTTCTGCTGGTGGTGCTACTTTGAGGGAATCGAGCTCCTTAAACATTGAGGACCGTACCGTGACCTCCACCTCGTTCATCGCCTTGATAGCGTCCATTGCTCCTTGAAGCTGCGCAGTGACCGATGAAGCCATAAGATCGCTAACAGAAAGATCTTCAGAGAGATTCATCATACCCACTGGAGTAAACGCCTGGAGTCTTTCCAGTTGCTCTTGCATAATTTTTCGGTTTAGTCCAATTTCTGCCATAATCAGTCTTGGGTCCATAATTCTTTCTCCCTGAAGGATAAGTTAAGGTGCTGTTTATTTGATTCCTGGGACAGCCCTTATCGGTTACGCTGCAATATCTCCTGACTTGATGTAATCCCGCTCAAAGCACACCCGTGAAGCGCATCGACAGTATTCCGCGCTTCTTCTGTCCGTGCTCTTGATCTTACGATGTCGCTGGCGGCATCGGCTTCTGCAAAACTGCTCAGAATTTCTTGTTCCTCAAGCGATATTTTCCCTTCTTTATTCAAATCAATAAAGAGCTTCTTGTTTGCCTCACGGTTGTTCATATGGGTGGCAACCTCGGCAAGTCCACCGTTGGTTAATGCCTGATTCACTGCAGCTGTGCTCGAATTCAACCGGGTAGCTAGACTTCCGATTTGGGGCATAGCATTTGCCACCATGGCTGTTTTAATAGTCGCTACTGTTATGTTAATGGCTGTCAAGGCGATTTCCGCCTCGCCTTCGACTTTAGCCAGTGTAATTCTTTTGAGAGCCTCGCCAGCAGCCTTACTGCCCTCCATCTTCACTTGAATCTTTTTGAAGTATCCCGTCTGTTCTGCTAGGCTTTTCTCTTTACCAGTGTAATCTGCTGCCACCGAGGTGCCCATTGCCTGAATGTTTTGTGTTGAAGTCTTCATGTGTCGCCTCCTGATAAAGTTATAGCCGGTTTTACGATTGTTGTTACGTGTTATGTGCCGTGTAATTCCATTAAGCGTGCCATCTTGTGATTATTTTAATTATTCGAACAGAATATTTTTTTAATGTTTAATCTCGGCTTGTTACAAGCTGGACAGTGAATGTGTCATTTGTAGTAATTTATTATTCTGACACATTCAGAAACTCTGTAGCTGAAAATAGAACCTTTGTTGTGATAGCAAATGTGCAACGAGAAATCACAATGCGCTTGGATGTGATAGCAAAATAGCAAGGAGAGAGAAGATAGATGGGGAAGCAAAGGGTTGACGGGTTAGCTGATTAGCAAGTTGCTATAGGTTATTACACCGGAGATAGTCAACGCCAATCGGGACAGCCAGTTTACCGCTGCAGATTCCGTGAAAGTTAAGAATAGAGATACAGTATGGACGGACGGGGAGCTTGGCAGGATAATGTTTTTATTGAACTATTACGTACAGTTGTAAATACCTGACCTGGCAGTTACCGATTTTTTGGTTGTATTTGTAAGATTAAATTCAAGCTATGTTTTTTTCTTTTCGGGCCTGTAAATTAACTACTTCAGATGACGACATAAGCCAGTTTACTGAACTCAATGCTGATAGTCAGGAGTGTTTCACATCACCTTACAAGCTCTGTATTATACCAGCTCTAAACTACTTCACTATAGGTTTTGTATAGAGGTGGCTCTTTGCTGCCAACTAATTATTTGTCTCAGTGAATTTCTTTCATGAGTCTTTTCTGGAAAATATTCAGTGCCTCTTGTAACTGCCGAGACTCTTCACTGTCGCCTAAACATTTAATCTTTTGCTGAATATTATCAATCTGATTTTGCACATCATAAATGCCTCTTTTAGACCCATTTAGCTGCAATGCGGAATCGATATTCTTCGACAGGCTTTCAACATCTAAACTCAGCTCTGCACCCAAACGATCAACATCAATCTGTTTAATCGTTCTTTTAAGATCCTGAGCAATAAGATCGACCTTCTGTAACAACTCCTGCCACTTTTCTGAACGTACCATACCGTGGACCCTGTCAGCTACTTCCAGACTGCTCCAAACCAAGAAAGAATCAATCCCGTCAACTTTGTCTGTCAGCTTTAGCCGAATACCTTCGTTGAAAGTGCTGTTTCGTACCAGCAAACTCATATGGCCAGGTGTTGTAATATCCGGCTCAATAAAAAATGAACTTTTGCTAGTAAACTGATCTCTATATTCTCTGTCGATATGCACAGCAACACTAATTTTGCCCTTATCGGGCATAATCTTAACCACTTTCCCAACAGGCTGTCCGGACAAATAAACGCGATCACCTGCGGAAAGCTTTTTGGCATCGGTAAAGGAAACACAGAACGACACATCTTCTTGAAACAGGTAATATGCGGCTCCTGAGATCAATGTTAATACTGCGATCAGCCCAACAATTAGTCGTGCCATGTCACACCTCAATTTTAATATTTTGGCGCTTATTCATTACGCCCTCAAGTGAAAATTATCCTTAATCGCCTACGGTTTCTCGTTGCATGGCGCTATTAACCATGTGAACTGCTATTGCTGAGCAACATCCAGAAGCCGCATAGAAGTACAATCCTGCTCCGGCTGTAATTCGAAAATGGAAACCCTCGGCCTTAAAGATAACGATACATAATGCAACGATAAATACATCGGTCATAGCCCAGCGACCGATTGCATGCAAGAAACCGAGAATATGCTTTCGTGCTGATTCGTTAATTTGCTGCTTAGCGAGGGCGATGAATAAAACAAGTATTACTTTAATGACTGGTAAACCAAGGGAAAAAATTACGATCGTCCAGCCCAGAAAGAATTCTCTAGACTCGAAAAGCTCGCGAATAATTCCCAAAAGATATTGAGTTCCAGTTGCGATTTGTCCCTTTTCAATGGCCCATTTTTGTATTTTACCAGTCATAAGCTGCGGCAGCCATATCGGCATATCAAGAGCAAAATCACTATAAAAGAAAGGAAGGCTTAACGATATGATAAGTGTCAAAACAGCTAATGAGCTTGCTATTATCATATGCTGATTTTTTGCTTGCATTTAGCTACCCCTTATCTCTAAGTTAATATTAAACATTGTTCACGCTAGAGGAAACTTGGAAGCTCTATTGGTTCCGTCACCCAATCTCACCCACTATTTGTAATGATTACCGTTTTGATTTATAAATCTTAATCACATTGCTGAAGAGACGCATTGAAGGATCTCCGATGTTTGTTTGATCGCCCGTGTCCACGATTCTGCAATTACAGTTGCATATTTTGGATAGCGCCGAATGAAAGCATTCACATCAATTTGTTGCCGTTCAATTTCCTTCATCATCTTGTCTACTGCTTCCGTTGGTGCTAATGCCATCATGTAACTGGAAAACACTTGTGCAAAATGTTTTCTCCCCTCGACACTGCTGAGCACTTTCAAGCAGGCGTCCTGGGTTGCCGTAAGAATTGCTTCAGTTATGCACCGCTCATGTTCTGCCTCTGCGATTACTATGAATCTGCGCCTTCTAGCTTCTCTCCTTTCTTCTGCAATCATCTCGCCAACTGGTGTACGACCAGCTATCATCTTCAGAATGAGGGGGAGGCACTCAATCGTTATGAGAAAAAGAGTGAATAAATAATACTTTTTCTTCGCCCCCCAGTGTGTTTGCAGAAGGGACTCTAAGACATCCGCAGAGGTTGGGGTAAAAGCTTTATCTTCAGTAGCTCTGGCATCGCTTA
>DMAP01000248.1 GCA_003446975.1 Clostridiales bacterium
CCTCGAAGGCCTTGCCCTGGAAAAACCGCATGACAGCCACATCATTTTCCTTAAGAAACTTGATGGCTTCCTCCACTTCATCGAAGTTCAGGGGAATCTGCTCATAGGACTCAGTGTCCATGAAATAGTAGAGCTCTCCGTCATTGTAAAGATACTGCATCTCCTTCGTTTCTATATGGGCTTTCGGGAATTTTTCCGATGGATTGAAGGTTTCCTCCCTGATCGATCCGTTCATGACATTTTTAAGTTTGGTCCGAACAAAAGCGGCTCCCTTGCCTGGTTTGACATGCTGAAAATCCAGTATGACCCATACGCCATTATTCCATTGAATGGTGACTCCCTTTTTTATATCTCCTGCTGAAACCATGTATTCCTCCTGTTATTGGCTATCATTCATAAAGTAGAATCCTGCCTGTGTTGACATTGATTGTTATCTTCCTGTAGTTTTCAGTATTATTATTGTGGATCATAATTGTCTGTGCACGTCTAGGTGTGCCGTTTGCGTTGAACCATACAGAGTTCTCATAAAAACTGATTGAGTACTGATCCCTCAAATCCACTACCTTGTGAAAGGCAGGCATTGGGTTGGCGTATCTAATCTGATAGCCATCCTCCAGCAGCACCATATTATATGACTTGGACGGCTCAGTCATATTCATGTTCTTGACATAACGGATGTCATACAGCAGCTGTCTGGCGAAACTATTTAAATAAGTGTCATTAATGTTGGATATTGTCGGCATTGATATGAATAGAATAATACCTAATATAGCCAAAACCAAAATCAACTCTACTAAAGTATACCCTTTTTTATTCAATTTGTCACCATACTTTATCTTCCAAAATGCATTACAATTATATAATATAGATTTATTAAAAGCAACCATTTAATTTAGTATATTCCGCATATAAACGGTATTCTCGATCAGGTAGGTCTCATTGCCTTTGGCGAACAAAAGCCAATAATGGATTGAATCCCCAGTTTCATCCCTTTCAAAACCCATATCATCGATATAATTGGCCATTTCATTGTAGTTCTCGATCAGATCACCATTTGATTTCAGTTTGATGTCATACCTGTCGTATCGATAGGTGCCGGTGTTGTACTTCAGCAGAATCAATACCTTATCAGTCTCATTGAAACCGAAATAGTCACACTGGGATATACGTCTGTTTAGATGGTTGTTGACAATCTGAGCCTGGTAATGCAATTCGTTAAGATCATTTATTTTTGTGTTTTGTCTGATCTGATAGATGAAAAATGAGAATATCATAGTTGTAACAATCCCGAGGATTGAAAGTGATACAAGAAGCTCTATCAGCGTCAAACCTTTCTNNGCATATAAGATCCTCCAGTTGCTTCTGGACACAGGTGTGTCATGATGGGAAATTTCAAAATTTCCATCACTAACGGACATTTGAGGATATGCGATTATCAGATCCACCCTATTCTTTCTGGCAATGCCTTTTGACCTGTAGGTTGATTCAATACTGAAGGTGCTCCGCCCCGTCATATTGGAGATCCTTGTTATGTTGACATTGATACCTCCATCTATTCGGGACTCAAAATCATTGATCTTTACTGTGAACTTAACCAGAAATGCTTGTCTGAAATATTTTTCAAATTCTTTGAGAACCTCACCCTGCTCAAGTGTCAAATCCAAGGGGTGAATATATTTTCGATAAGGGCTCTGGACATAGCTTTTTTCACCAGCGTTGATTTTCTCTATGCTATATTGGGTCTCATGTACCAACTCGGTGATATGTTCAACAGTTTCAGAATTGATTTCTTCATAGGTCAGAAGCGCAAGGGCATGGGCTTCATCCAATCCCCCGTCGCTTAAATATGCGTTGGAGACGAATGTAATATTGCTCAGTCTCATCTTATAGCTCATGACGGTGGTTGACATGACCGTGACACTGAGCAGCAGCACAATGACGATCACATAGACCAGCAGTATCATAACTCCGCCGTCATCTCTCTCTAAGGGTCTCATGTACACCTCTCTCATTCAATTATTGTGGTACCTCTCATCTCCAGAAGAATCTCATCATCCATAACCTTCGACAGTTGTATATGATACAGTCTGGTATACTGGTCCACATCATAAAAAGAGACAGGCTCAATAGCATATCTGATGCTATTGTCTGTCGGAAGCAAATGCTCATTCCCGTCCTTATGCAGTCCAAGCAAGTCATCACAGCCCTTGATACCCTCCATGACCCGCTGAAGGTCTATGGATGCATCCAGTGCCGCCTGGGCGGCAAGGTTTGTCGTTGCAGAAAAATAAAGCATATTAAGGGCTGGTACGATGATAATCAACAATATGGCTATGGTTATGATCAGTTCCATTAAAGATAAGCCTTGTGAATTTCTCATAGAGACAGTATAACATAACATGAATAGGGATTAAAGGAATAGATGAAAAAAGATTCCTCTTTTTAAGGAGAAATCTTTTTCGGTTCTATAATAAATGTTGGGGTGGTAAAACATTCCAACATCTTTTTTTACAAAAAAAAGTAGAGCAAAGGGCTAAAACCAGTTAGAATAAAATCACCACAACCTATTCAAGGAGGTCTTAGCCATGCTCCACTACCATCATTATATTGAAAAACTGATTGGATTTAAAGACATAATTTTGACAGATGTAGAAAATGATACCACACGAATGGATATATATCTGGAAATGAGACCTAAAGCCCATAATTGTCCCTGTTGTCATCAACTGACCGACAAGGTCCATGACTATCGTATCCAGATTATCAAGGACATTCCGACTTTCGGAATGTCCACCTTTATCCATTACAGAAAGAGGCGGTATGTCTGTAAAAGATGCCAGAAGCGCTTCTATGAGAAGTCCCTGATCATGCCTCGTTATTACCGCATGAGTTCAAGGTTGATTCAGTATGTGGTGACCCAGATGAGAAGTCCACACTCTGTCACCAGCATCGCCAAGGCTTGCAACCTGTCGGTTCCCACTGTCTTCAGGGTGTTCAGGCATATCAATTATCCTCCCTCTAAACTGCCAAAGGTGCTGTCAATTGATGAGTTTAAGGGCAATGCCGGAACTAGGAAATATCAGTGCATTCTGACCGATCCCAAGAGCAAACAGGTTCTGGATATCCTGGAGGGCAGAGAGCAGCACATCCTGAGTGATTATTTCAAACAGATGGAGAACCGTTCCAATGTGAAGTATTTTGTCATGGACATGTGGAAACCCTATAAAGATATTGCCGAAACCTACTTCAAGAACGCCACCATTGTCATCGACAAGTATCACTTTATCCGGCAGGTGAACTGGGCCCTTGACAGGGTCCGCAAAGAGGAGCAGAAAAAGTTTTCCGACTACCGTCGAAAGTCCTTCAAGAGAAGTCGTTTTCTGCTTTTAAAACGTATGAACCTACTTAACCGGGATCAGCTGGATGCGGTGGATGTCATGCTTCAGACATCCACAAACCTTCAGAATGCTTATCTTCTAAAAGAGAAGTTCTATGAATTCGTTGATAGCAAGGATCTTTATGAAGCCAAGAAAAACCTGCAGGCCTGGTATCTGTTTGTCAATACCTGTAATCTGAAAGAGTTCAACACCTGTGCCAATACCATCACCAATTGGCAGAAGTACATCCTCAACTCCTTCACGTGCCCCTATACCAACGGCTATACGGAAGGGGTCAACAACAAGATCAAGGTGCTTAAGCGAAATGCCTATGGGGTTAAAAACTTTGACCGGTTCAGAAACAGGATTCTGCATATGATGAATTAGATTGGCCTCATATTTGATAAGTGCTTTTGCTTGTGGCTGGGTCTCATACAGGCCAACTTAATATGTTCAGTATTTCAAATCATATTAGTATTGCTTACATGGTAATTCATACCTGTTCAAATTCTTTTAGTAACATGTAAAAAGGAAGGTA
>DMAP01000037.1 GCA_003446975.1 Clostridiales bacterium
TGTAGCTGAATTACTCAAATTAACTAAAACTGTTGCGGGCAAGGCCACTGCACTTAATTCAGTCCCGTTAGTCACATGAATTGTCGAAAGTGTTCCCACACTGCTCACACTGACGATGTGGTTTGTAACTGCTAAATTTGAAAACGCATCAATCTCTGTACTCGGGCCCTGCTCAACAAGGTTATTCGTCCCTGTTTTCGTGTAGCTCACCTTCACGTCCGTATCTGTGGATTCAACATTAGAATCTAGAGTTAATACAATCTCTGAGCCACTGACCACTGCATTTATCACTTGAGGATTGGAGGAAACACCACTCAATGTAAATGCCAATGGATCTGCTGGACCACGGACCAGATCATATAATAGTTTTATTTTTACATGAGTTCTATCCACTGTATCCGCATAACCTAAAATTCTATTGACGCTTGTACTATTGTTAACAAAATAAATAGCGCCGCCAACATCAACTTGAGTTCCCCAAGGTGTATATGTTCCCGTATTATACGTTTCGATTATATTGCCAGTTAAGTCAAATTTCTGAATGAATTTAGCCGATGATGAGGCATACACATAACCATTCATTCCAATTGAAACCCAATACGGAGAAGTTACATTAGCAAAATCGGACTGAACGCCATTAGAATCCAATTTTACGATTCTGGAATTTTTTTGATCTGATACATAGAGATTATCATTCGAATCTACTCCCAACCCAATAAGTGAACTAGTCGCTATGGTTGAGGCTCCATTTACAACAGTAGCAAATACAGTGCTATTCGAACCGTCTATATCCATTTTATAAATTTTTCCGTAGTTATAATCCACTGCAAATATTTTGTCATGACTGTCCACTGCAACCCCCGCCAATTGGCCCAAGCCCGTACCCAGTAAGATGGTTTTATTGCCCGCAGCATCAAATTTTGAAATTCTACGACCCGAATGTTCTGCCACAATCAAATTGCCACTGCTATCAAAAGCAAGCCCGATTGGTTGAGATACATTTGTCGTTATTGTCACAAGATTTGACCCATCTTTATCCATTTTAACAATTTTATTTCCGCTATAATCTGACACATACACTTTGTCATCTGGTCCGATAACTATCCCCATCGCTCCAGATAATCCAGAAGAAATCACTTCACCCGAATAAGGTACATCTGCATACGCTACAATTCCTGTACATTGAAACATCGTGCACAACATTGTGATCACGAGTAACCTACTGATTTTTTTCATTTAATTCTCTCCTGTGCTATATAAGTATCTTCATAATAACTCCATATATATATATATTAAAAGCGATCAAGCCTGCGTGTCATTTTATGACCAGGACTTAACCGCTGATTTTCCTCTTAAATATCTTATGCCACCTATTATACTAACAAGTTCTTTGTTTTTCAATGCTTTTGCTGCGTTCCAACAAACAAATCACCTCTGTATGTCCCGAGAGGACAGCATTGATGTCATTTGAACCTTGCGTTCGTGGGAACATATCAATGTCTTCTTAGCTGTTATTCTCGATACCGACGTTCAAGAAAACATATCAACACACTTCGCGTACATGTCTGCCGCCTTTCATTAAAACAACAAGCACAAATGCCGCTGCTAATGACAAACAGGCACCAAATACAAACGGAATCTCTGCTCCAAAAGAAGTCCACAAAAAACCTGCAATAGTGCTTGCTGGGAACAACGCCAACCCGACAATTGTGGAATGTAAACCGAGCATAGTACCTTTCAATTCTTGGGGAGAAATTTCCGCTATAAATGCTCTTTCTACACCTGCAATCATAGCAGTATAAACACCATATAGAACAAAGAGTGCAATCATGAATGTTTTATTATAAGCAAAAGCATAGCCAATATAAACTAAAGCAAATACTATATATCCCGAAACTAACAACCTTTTTCTTCCTACTTGATCAGATCTTTTCCCTAATGGAATTGCAAGCAAGGATGCTGTTATATTGTATATGAAGTAAAGTAAAATAACTGAAGTATCATTAAACCCTACGCTCTTGGCTCGTAGCAGCAAGAATGCGTTAGATGAATTCCCCAGAGTAAACAAAAATGCCACGAACAAATATAGCTTCAACTGTCCATCAAGTTTTTTCACATTCTTCCAAAACGGTTCGCGTTCTTTTATGATCCGTTGCTCTTTCTTTTCCTTAATTAAAGGAAATATTGCAAGGCTCAATAAAGCCGGAATTATTGAAATAAAAAACAGTTTCTTATAATCAAAAACTCCCTCAGCACTTGAAAGCAAAAGATAGGCTATTAATATTCCAATTGCAGATCCTGCCATATCCAAAGCTTTATGAATACCGAATGCTGTCCCCATCCGGTCACTGTCTGCACTTTCACATACCATTACGTCTCTCGGAGCTGTTCTAATTCCTTTTCCAATTCTATCAATGACTCTTGCACCAAGAATACCGCCCCATGAACTTGCGGCAATTAACGCTACTTTGTAAATAAGTCCGGTTGCATATCCTAAAAAAGCAATCGGCTTTTTTTTATTATATTTATCCGTGATATACCCGCTAAATACTTTCAACAGACTGGCAATACTTTCTGCAATTCCTTCAATAACACCTATCAATGCTGGAGTCGCTCCAAAAACAGATGTTAAATACAGAGGGATAATTGGATATACCATTTCTGAGCTAATATCTGCAAAAAAACTGACTAAACCTAAAAAAAATACATTCCACATCTAAAAATCTCCTTTGAACACCCTACTCCATAATATTTTTTTGATATACCATTTCGCTATAATTCTCAAAAGCTTCTTTAATTTTATCTATTATTTCTATTGCTTCATTTTTTTTGGAAGAGTTAAATAAATCTCTTGCTTCGATTTTCTTACACCATGAAACTAGTTTTTCAAATTCTGCCTCTTCTTCCTCAAGCTCTGGGAATGTAAACTTTTCTATTGTAATTTCCTTTTCAATCTCTTTTAAATATTTATCACACTCTCTGATTAGTTCCGTATACTCCTCGTCTCGAATGTTGTTGAAAAGCGAAATTACTCTTTCTTCATGTTTCTCTTCAAAAAAAATACTTTTCATTAAAAGAGATTCCCCTTTATTGGATTCGATCTCTTGAGATATTTTCTGTAAAGCAAAATAGTTTTCTTCATTGTTAGGTAAAATCCACATGGACTGTTGAATATTTACTGCGCCTATTTTTTTAAGCCCTCTCCATATAGCAACCCGAGATCTTGATGGCTCAGTGGGAAGATTGTAATTTATAATAAGCCAGTCTGTTTTCATCATATTTCCCCCTTTGTAATATCAGTTACACCCATTATATCAAATGTAACGGATATTACAATACTTATAACAAAAAACTAAAGTGCTTAACACTCCAGAATTATATTGTTTCAAAATATAAATGTTAATTGTCTTTTTTGACATTAAACAATCTCTTAAACTGCTTCATAGCAAATTTAGCGGTATCACCCAGTCGTTGATAAGAAGATACTCGTACAGGCGGGATTTTGCCTTCTCGGTTCATCATGAACACTTCCATAGTTCATAAGCAGGAAAACAGACCTTCCCCTTGGCGGAGAATGTCTGTTTTCCTGCACACCTAACTGGAATCCGGTTGCATCACATAGTACAGGTTACTCCTCTTGCCGCCGTTTTCCTGCCACCGCTGCGCCTTACACAGATGGCCGCTTTGTTCAAGATCGGCTATAGCGCGTTTGGCCGTACTGCGGGACAGCTTTAACTCTCTGGCGATGGTACCAGCAAGTAGCATTTGCCGTCCTTGTCGGCGCAATCGGCAAGATGCATATAGACATCCATCGCCCAGTGGGGCAACTCTGAGGTATAAACGGATGTAAAGAAATCCACAGCTTCATCTCCTTCCAAGTTCCTGCTTTTGCACAAACTGTACAAAGGTGATTGCCTGCGTTGGCGTATGCACCGGACCGCCCAGCGCATATGACGTGTCAGCTTCCTATGGCACTTTCGGGCAGACTTTTCGTATATATCATAGGCTTAATGCCCCATTTCGTGAACAGCTTCAGCTGGGTACGCTTGGGATAGGCTTCGCTCTTTGTAACGATAAAATGGCCCTTGGTCATGGGTTTGAGTTCTTTTCGTCCCTCAAGAGACGGTCTAATCTGCTTCCAATAGACAGATATCTCACTCAACATTGGATCTGAATTCAACAGTCAGCTTGTTATCAAAGACCGTTATCTTCTCTATAAGTCTTCTGACCAGCTGCTTATTGTATATAATCAGCTCACCCGTCTGCTTTTTAAGGAACTCGGTCATTTCTTCAATACGCTGTCTCTTGCCTTGATGCTCAGCATTTTGCACTTGGGCGTTTTGCTTTAAATCCCGCAATCGGGAAATGGGCTGCCCCCGTCAAATTGAATAAATGGCATATAGACAACCTCCCGTATGTGTGTTTTTATATAAGTAAATTTAATTTTTTTATTTCTTAATCACACCTAACATGATCATTAATGATTATTCTTCCAGAGCCGTTCAGCTGTTACTGCCCAGTTTTCAGATGTACGCTTGCATTTTTTGCATAAATTATGTACATCCTCAGGATGTTTCATA
>DMAP01000012.1 GCA_003446975.1 Clostridiales bacterium
TTTTCATTTAAGTTTACAAATCGATAATATGTTTGAGGAGGTTTAATATGAATTTTAAAGAAATCGTACAACCTTCTTCATTGGAGGAAGCCTGTAAAGTCTTGGCAAATCACCATAAAGCCGTGATTATTGGCGGAGGTGTCTTCCTGAGACTCCAAAAAAGAGAGGCTGAGCTTGGAATTGACCTTTCCAGATTGAGTTTGTCATACATCAAAGAGGATGAGAAGGTGTTTCATATTGGCTCCATGACGACGCTGAGGGATGTTGAAACCAGCGGTAATCTCCCTCGGTGCTTGGTGGAATCTGTCAGGCAGATAGGCGGTGTTGGGTTGAGGAACATGGTGACTGTCGGAGGCAGTGTTTGTGGCAGATATCCGTTTTCTGACATCAATACGGCATTGCTGTCATTGGGTGCAAGACTCATCTTCTCAAATAAGGGCGAGATTTCTCTGGAACAATTCTTGGATGAAAACTACATATTGAATGATATACTGACATCGATCGTTGTCCCTAAGGCCGAGTACTCAACCTGCAGGTACTTCAAGCATACCTATACAGATTTTTCTCTGGTCAATCTTAGTGTCGCATCCGGAGACAATATCAGGATTGCTGTTGGTGCTAGACCGGGAAGAGCAATACTGGTGTCGGATATCAATACAGGTCATACGGCTGAAGAATTGCTGGCTCATATTGAGTTCAAGGACGATATTAGGGGAAGTGGCGCTTATCGGAGGCATATTGCGGAAGTCATGCTATCGGAGGTATTGGAGGAGGGATTGTTATGGAAATAATGTTGACAATCAACAACCAAAAGCGAAAACTGCTGATTGAACCTGATGAATTTTTACTGGAAACACTCAGAAAGGCAGGCATAAAAAGCGTGAAGAGAGGCTGTGACACCACATCCTGTGGTGTCTGCTCCATATCAGTCGACAATAAACTGGTGAACTCCTGCTCTTATTACACCATAAGAGCGGTGGGAAAAGAGATACTGACAGTTGAGGGGATATCGGAGGAAGCGGGACGAATTGCTGACTTTATTACAGCCGAGGGTGCTGAACAATGCGGATTCTGCTCACCTGGGCTAGTCATGGCAATCTATACAATGAAAAATGAATTGAAGGAGTTTAACCTGGAGAGCATCAAGCATTATCTTGCGGGTAATTATTGCAGATGTTCCGGCTATGAAGGTCAGCATAGAGCCATACTCAAGTATCTGGAGGTGAAATAAATGGGTGTAAAAAAATCCATTCCAAAAATTGACGGAAAAGGGCTTGTCATGGGCAAGCCGGCTTATACTGATGATTTGACCCCGGAGAATGCCTTGATAGTGAAGGTATTGAGAAGCCCCCATGCCTATGCGGAAATCCTGGATATTGATGTGGCGGAAGCCTTGGCAATCGAGGGAATCAAATGTATATTCACCTACAAGAATGTACCGGAGGGACTGTTTACAAGGGCTGCTCAGGGATATCCTGAACCCTCTCCCTACGATAAGAAAATTCTGGATAGATATGTGAGATATATAGGAGACGAAGTGGCTGCGGTGGCTGGCATTGATGAAAGAACAGTAGACAAGGCTCTTGATGCCATCAAGGTTACCTACAGGCAGCTAAAACCCATCATTGATTTTGAAAAAGCTAAAGATTCCGACACAATAGTCCATCACAATGACAGGAGTTGCAGTCTGTTTGATATTGGCCATGCGCCTGAGCGAAATCTGGCTGCCAGCTATCAGATGGAAATCGGGAATGTTGCGGAAACACTTAAGCAATGTGATGTTGTGCATGAAGGAACCTACTATACAGAGGCAAATGCCCACTGTATGCCGGAACCCCATGCCTCATCCGCTTATTTGGATCTGCAGGGAAGATTGACTATTATGACATCCACCCAAGCCCCATTCCATATAAGAAGGATTTTAGCTAAAATTATGATGATGCCCATATCAAGCATAAGAGTCATCAAGCCTAGGATAGGTGGCGGATATGGCGGAAAGCAGGCTGTTCATGGTGAATTTTTTGTTGCATTGACAACACTTAAAACCAAGCTTCCGTCAAAAATGGTTTACTCTAGAAAAGAGGTCTTTCAATCCACATATACGAGACATGCGACTCGAACAGAAATGAAAATTGGCGCCATGAAAGACGGCACCATAAAAGCCATAGACATGAATGTTTTGTCAAACACCGGTGCCTATGGAGAGCATTCCTTGACTGTGTTGATGGTAATTGGAGCCAAGTCGCTTCCTTTATACAATAAGGTTGACGCTGTTGCTTTCCGGGGTGATGTGGTCTACACCAATACAACACCGGCAGGCGCTTATAGGGGATACGGAGCCGTACAGGGCAATTTCGCTCTGGAATCGGCAATAGAGGAGCTTGCGGACAAGCTGTCAATGGATCCGGTGGAGATCAGAAGAAAAAATATGATTAAAGTCAAAGAGACCTCCAAAATATTCGAGGTCATGGGGGAGGGCCGTGAAGGCACACCGATGATTATCGAATCTTGCGGATTGGATAAATGCATGGAAATATGCCTGGAAAAACTAGGCTGGAAGGAGAAGTATCCAAGACAGGTTATCGATGAAAACAGGGTTCGTGGTGTAGGGCTGGCAATAGCCATGCAGGGATCCGGCATTCCACATATCGATATGGGATCCTGTATTTTGAAACTGAATGACGATGGGTCCTTCAACATGATGATCGGGGCTACAGATTTGGGAACAGGGTCAGATACCATTCTAGCCCAAATGGCGGCCGAGACACTGAGGGTTCCTGTTGAAAAGATAATAGTCTATTCATCGGATACAGACCTGACACCCTTTGATTCAGGCGCCTATGCATCGAGCACAACCTTCATATCCGGACATAGTGTCAGAATAGCGGCGGAGAACATGATCACCGAGATAAAGCGAGCTGCCATGAGGCATTTCGATACAGATGTGGTGGACTTTGACGGAACGCTGATCCGCTGGGAGAAGGGCAGCATATCTTTGCCTGAGCTGGCACAAGTGCTGTATTACTCTGAAAACCAGGAACAATTGGTTTCCTCAGGATCTTACGTATCCAACACTTCAGCACCACCCTATATGGTAGGGGGAGCAGAAGTGGAGATTGACAAGAGGACAGGCAAGGTCAAGCTGTTGAACTTTGTCGCCGCAGTTGACTGTGGTACCACCATCAACCCGAATCTTGCCAAGATACAAGTTGAGGGCGCCTTACTGCAGGGTATTGGCATGACCCTGTATGAAGAGGCAAAATATACACCTCACGGACAGCTGATCAACAATAATTTCTTGAAGTATAAGGTGCCTACCAGGATGGAAGTGGGCAAAATGCATGTTGAGTTTGTTGAAAGCTATGATCCTCAGGGGCCATTTGGCGCCAAATCAGTAGGAGAAGTGGGAATCAACACACCACCAGCAGCCATTACCAATGCCATCAAAAACGCATTGGGCATAAGAATCAGAAAACTGCCCGTCAAGAGTGAGATGATCTGGAAAATGTTGAATGAGAAAAGGCAGGATTGAGATGGGTATAAAGCGAAAATATAAAAGAAGAGTGGAGTTGGCAGCCGGCAGAGACAAGGTTGAGCTGCTGCTGAAAAACTGCAGGATTGTCAATGTATTCAGTCACAGTATAGTAGAGGGCAATCTGGCTATAGACACGGGAAAGATAATAGGCATAGGGGATTATGAGGCAAAGAAAACTATTGATATGCATGGGAAATATGTGGCGCCAGGTCTGATAGACAGCCATGAGCACATGGAATCTTCACTGGTTACCCCAGAACAGCTGGCAAGGGTTATCGTCCCGAAGGGGACAACGACTATCGTCGCAGATCCTCATGAAATCGCCAACGTTTGTGGGTTAAAGGGAATCCAATTCATGATAGATGCTACCCGAAATATTCCCCTGAATGTATTCTTTATGATGCCATCCTGTGTGCCTTCCACCAAGTTTGAAAACGCTGGCGCTATACTCAAAGCCAAGGACATAGAAACGCTTATGGGTGAAAATATTGTACTTGGACTTGGTGAACTGATGGATTATCCGGGTGTAATCAGCGGAGACGAGGATGTCATTGAAAAAGTGTTGCTGGCGGATCGAAAAATCATCGATGGCCATAGCCCCTTGGTGTCTGGAAAGGATTTGAACGCTTATATCATCAATGGGGTCAAGACAGACCATGAGTGTACCAATGTGAAGGAGATGGCAGAGAAGCTTTCACTTGGAATGTATATCGCCATCAGGGAAGGGTCGGCATCCAGGGATCTGGAGACCCTGATCGCTGGGGTCAGTGAGAAAACGGAAAGACGAATCACTTTCTGCATAGATGATAAACATCCCGGAGAGATATTATCGGAAGGACACATTGATTACAATGTCAGAAGAGCCATATCATTGGGCATTGAGCCTATCAGTGCAATACAGATGGCTACCCTGAATACAGCCGAGTGTTATCACCTAAGGGATATTGGCGCTATTGCGCCGGGATATGACGCTGATCTGATTGTTCTGAATGATCTAGAGAAGTTTGACATCCTGCAGGTCTATAAAAAGGGCATCATGGTGGCTGAAAACGGCAAGGCATTGTTTCAGGTTGAGAAACCGGATATCTCAGCTGTTATCGACACAGTCAGCATAGGAGAGATAAACGCGTCCGACCTGGAGATCAGAATGAAGTCAGATATCGCAAGAGTAATCAGAATGAATCCTAAGTCTCTCCACACCGAATCAGTCGTTAGAAAGGTCAGTGTTGACGAAGAAGGAAGATTTATCGCCAACAAGTATATAGATATCGTGAAAATGGCGGTTATCGAACGACATGGCAAGAGTGGAACGATAGGACTGGGATTGATTGAGAACTTTAAAATGAAGGGTGGTGCAATCGCCACAACCATCGCCCATGATTCCCACAATTTGATTGTGCTGGGAGACAATGACGAAGATATGCTTTTGGCTATCGATAAAATTAGAGACATACAGGGTGGAATAGTGGTGACAGCGGGTGGCAAAGTCAGAGATTGTTTGCCATTGCCTGTTGCCGGACTAATGTCAGATGAACCCATGGAGGTTGTCGCCAAAAAAATAGCCGACATAACCAGAATCATTTATAAGGAGCTTGGTGCGAATCGGGATACGGATCCACTCATGACCCTAAGCTTTTTGGCTCTCCCTGTGATTCCTGAGATTAAGGTAACTGATATGGGGCTTTTTGACGTCAATACCATGAGCTTCATTGATATAAATGTAGAGTAGCATTTCTAGGAGGCAGAATGAAAATAGTAATCGCAGCGGATTCATATAAGGGAAGCTGTACGACCCTTCAAGTGGCCAATGCCATTGAACAAGGCATCAAAAATGTGATCCCGGATTGTGAAGTCATAAAAATTCCTGTAGCTGACGGTGGCGAGGGCACCGTTGATGCCCTGGTTATCGGGACAGACGGAAGATATGAACAGATTGACGTGATAGGCCCCCTTGGGGATATTGTAAAGGCTAAGATTGGAATACTGGAAGACAATGTGGCTGTTCTCGAAATGGCTGAAGCCTCCGGTCTCACACTGATCGATAAGGATAAAAGAAACCCCTTGATTACAACCACGTTCGGGACAGGACAGATGATTGTGGAAGCCATGAACAAAGGCTGCAGGAAAATATATGTAGGAATAGGCGGCAGCGCCACCAATGACGGTGGTGTAGGAATGGCACAGGCTCTTGGCGCTTCCTTCAGGGATCACGAAGGAAAGGAAATTGGATTCGGTGGAGGAGAATTATGCAAAATCAGCGATATCGATCTGAAAAATCTCGATGAGCGGCTGGCCAAGACTGAGATAATCGTTTTGTCAGACGTGTCCAATCCGCTATGCGGTGCAAACGGAGCATCCCATGTATATGGACCACAGAAAGGGGCAAATACAGATATGGTGAAAGAACTGGACAGATGCTTGATGCACTTTTCTGACAAGGTGAGGGAGAAACTGGGAATAGAGGTGGCTCATTTGCCGGGAGCCGGAGCTGCAGGTGGCTTAGGTGCCGGATTGATGGCTTTTTGCAATGCTGAAATGCACAATGGTGTGGATAAGTTGCTGGAGCTGGTCAACATAGAGCAGCATATGGTGGGTGCGGATCTGGTCATTACCGGAGAGGGAAAAATGGATACACAGACCGCATTTGGCAAGGCACCAATAGGCGTGGCAAAAATAGCCAAGAAGCGCAATATACCTGTGATCGCTATAGTGGGCAGCATCGGCGAAGGCGCTTCTGTCGTTTATTCACATGGCATAGACGCCATATTTGATATCGTGCCATCGCCAATCACGCTGGAAGAGGCTATGAACAATGCACAGTCATTGATTGTGCAGACAACTGAAAATGTTATGAGAGTCTTGAATCTGGGAGGTAAAGGATGAAGATAGTCGTACTGGATGGGTATACGCTTAACCCTGGCGATTTGACTTGGGATGGATTTGGAGAAATAGGCGATATAGTTGTACATGACCGTGTGTCCTACACATTGGATGGTCAGGAACAAGTGGTTGAGGCTGTGGGAGATGCTGAGATTGTATTGACCAATAAGACGCCAATTACCAGAGAGGCCATAGAGAGTATGCCAAAGGTAAAATACATAGGCGTTTTGGCAACAGGCTACAATGTAGTGGATATAAAGGCTGCTAAGGAAAGAAATATTACAGTAACCAACATACCAACCTATGGAACCTTTGCCGTAGCCCAAATGACTTTTGCCTTGCTGCTGGAGATATGTCACCATGTGGGTATCCATAACGAGATGGTTCATGATGGTTTTTGGAATAGGAATCCGGACTGGTGTTTCTGGAAATATCCCTTGATAGAGCTTGCGGATAAAACCCTTGGCATCATTGGGTATGGAAGGATAGGCAGGGCTGTGGGACAGATAGGCTTGGCAATGGGCATGAAGGTGCTGGTTCATGACCAATACATAACTGATGGCGATACCTTGGAGAATGTGCAGATTGTTGAACTGGATGAGATTTTCAGGAAATCGGATGTGATAACACTGCATTGTCCATTGACAGAGCATAACAAAGGACTTATCAATAAAACCGCCATTGATAAAATGAAAAAGAGCGCAATCATCATAAATACTTCCAGAGGTCCATTGATTGTGGAGCAGGATCTAGCAGACGCATTAAACTCAGGGAGGATTTACGGGGCTGCAGTTGATGTGGTATCTCACGAGCCTATAGAAGCAGACAATCCGTTGCTGTCAGCTGAAAAATGCATCATAACACCTCATATCTCATGGGCTCCAAAAGAATCCAGGGAGAGATTGATGCAGGCAGCAGTTGAAAATCTGGTAAAATATCTTGAAGGAAACCCAGTCAATGTTATTAATTAGTAGATCAAGAAATTAATTATGCTTCAAAGGAGTTGGTATTCAATGAACAAATTCATGAAAATAGCAGTTAAAGAAGCATTGAAAGGTATCAAGAATAAAGATGGAGGACCCTTTGGCGCTGTTGTCGTAAAAGATGGCGAGGTGGTAGCCGTAGGACACAACAAGGTAATCGCAACCAATGACCCTACCAACCATGCTGAAATTGTAGCTATCAGAAAAGCGACCAGGAAGCTAGGCAGATTCGATCTTTCAGACTGTGAACTATACACGACCTGTGAGCCATGCCCCATGTGCTATTCGGCACTGCATTGGGCAAAGATTCCTGTCATGTATTACGGGGCCACAAGACAAGATGCCGAGAAGGTAGGCTTTGACGACAAATATCTATATGATGTGTTGAAAGGGCTCAAGAAGGACGAAAAACTAAAAAGCAAACAGATGGAAAGAGACGAATGCCTTGTTCCCTTTGAGATTTACGACAAGGATCAAAATAAGACACTATACTAAGTGAGGTTGCCAATATGGATTATCCAAGACCAAACATATTTATCAGCAAATGCCTGGAACATGGTCATTGCAGGTATGATGGATCACAAATAACCAGCCCGGAAATTATCAGGATGATGCCTTACGTCAACTACATTTTCGCATGCCCTGAGATGGCAATCGGTCTGCCATCACCAAGACAAGCCATTAGATTGATTATCAATGACAAACATGAAGAAAGACTGGTCTATTCCATGACCGGTGAAGACGTGACGGAAGCTATGCGGGCGTATAGTATAGCGAAGGCTGCAGAGCTTGCGGAAATGGAACTCGATGGTTTTATACTCAAGAGCAGATCGCCAACCTGTGGCATTAAAGAAGTCAAGCTATATAAGACACATGGCAAGACCCAGTCAATCTCCAACAAATCAAAAGGCCTATTCGCTGAGACAATAATCGAAAAATTTCCACTATTGGCTATTGAAGATGAGGGAAGAATTTCCAACTTCAATATCCGGGAGCATTTTCTGATCAATGTTTTTACGAAGGCGAAATTTCGAGAAGTAACAAGGAATGGTGCAATGAAAGACCTGGTCAAATTTCAGAGTGACAACAAATATCTTTTCATGGCCTATAATCAGACTCAGTTAAAGCAAATGGGAAGTTTGGTCGCCAATCATGAAAAAAGAAAATTCTCTGACCTGATCAAGGATTATGAGTATCATCTGTCCCTATTGCTGAAGACAGTACCCCAACAAAAGAGGAATGTGAATGTCATCATGCATATTCTGGGTTATTTCTCAAAACAGCTCTCGGCAAAGGAAAAGGCCTACTTCCTGGATCTGTTGGAGCAGTACGGCAAACAACAGGTTCCGGTATCGGCGCTAACATCAGTCCTAAAACTTTGGGCGATTAGATTTGAAACCGAGTATTTGTTGAGTCAAACTATTTTTGAGCCTTATCCCATCAGTTTGATTACAGTTTCTGATTCGGGAAAAGGCAGAATATGATATAATATGACATGATTTGACTTTTCAAATATATAAAATCAACTGGAGGTATTGAATGTCAAAAATATTCGAAGAATTCACCATTAAGGAGCTCACAATAAAAAATAGAATCGTCATGCCTGCCATGTGCATGTACTCAGCCGGAAAAGACGGATATGCCAATGACTGGCACTTCACCCACTATACGGCAAGAGCGATTGGCGGAGTCGGGTTGATCATCCTTGAGGCCACTGGAATAGAACCAAAGGGACGCATATCGGACAGTGACCTGGGAATATGGGATGATTCACACATTGAAGGACTAAAAAAGATTGTTGACCTAGGCCATCGATATGGTGCGAAAATGGGGATACAGTTGGCACATGCAGGTCGAAAATCAACGGTCGAAGCAATGGAATGCCTAGCGCCCAGCGCGATTGCCTTCAGCGACAGGATGAAAAAGCCCAGAGAAATGACGCAGGAAGACATACAGGATGTTGTCAGGAAGTTTGGGGAGGCGGCTAAGAGAGCGTTGCTGGCAGGATTCGATATTGTGGAGATTCATGGCGCCCATGGCTATCTAATCAATGAGTTTCTATCGCCATTGTCCAATGAAAGAACAGACGCTTATGGCGGATCTTTGGAAAACAGGACACGTTTCTTGGGAGAAGTCATCGCATCCGTCAGAAAGGAATGGCCTGAATCGAAGCCATTGCAGTTGAGAATTTCCGCTCATGAGTATGTTGAAGGTGGGAATGAAGCCGAAACACTTGCCGAGATGATCAACCTGGTCAAGAGCCTTGGCATTGATATCGTAGATGTCAGCACAGGTGGAGTTGTCTTGTGCGAGATGGATGTCTATCCCGGATACCAGGTAAAGCATGCTGAGATCATCAAGGAAAATACCGGTTTGCCTGTGATTGCAGGGGGATTGTTGACCTCTCCGCTAATGGTTGAGGAGATACTGAAGAATGAAAGAGCAGAGCTGGTGTTTCTAGGCAGAGAGCTACTAAGGGACCCCAATTGGGTATACAGAGCGGCAAGAGAACTTCACTCAAACGTTGAATGGCCAATACAGTATGAGAGAGCCTACAAATAGTTTTAAATCCGGAAGAAAGATGGTGATGAGCATGTTTGATCAAAATATGGATTGGCTTGAGCTGTACAAAATTATCTTCGAGCAATTCTATTATTGGCTTGTTGTAACAGATAAGGATGGTATCATTGTTCTCATGAACAAGTCTTATTGCGAGTTCAATCATGTGACACAAGAAGAGGCTATAGGCAAGCATGTGACAGAAGTCATTGAGAATACAAGGATGCATATCGTTGCCAAAACAGGAATTCCTGAGATCGGGCAGGTACAGGAGATAAATGGCAGCCATATGCTGGCGGACAGAGTACCGATTCACAACAAGGACGGAGAGCTGATAGGTGTTGTCGGTTCAGTTGTTTTCAAGGATATAGCAGACTTGGACAGCTATGTAAAAAAGGTTGCCTTGATGGAAAAGGAACTGGAATATTTCAAGAAAGAACTGAAAAAAGCCAGAGGCATTGAAAATACTTTTGACAATATTATCGGAGAAAGTCAGATATTGAAAGAAACAAAGGATCTGGCTCTCCAGGTTGCAAAAAGTAAATCCAGTGTGCTCATATTGGGGGAGAGCGGTACGGGCAAGGAGCTTTATGCCAATGCGATACACAATGCCAGCTACAGAAGAGATTTTGAAATGGTTAGGCTGAATTGTGCCAGCATACCCCATGATTTGCTGGAATCAGAGCTGTTTGGCTATGAATACGGCGCCTTTACCGGGGCAAAAAGAGAAGGAAAATTAGGTAAAATAGAAATTGCGGATAAAAGCACTCTTTTCTTGGATGAAATCGGTGATTTGCCTCTAACGATGCAAGCCAAGCTTTTACGTTTTTTACAGGAAAAGGAAATTGAAAAGATTGGAAGCACGACAACCAAAAAAGTGGATGTCAGAGTCATCGCCGCCACCAATAAAAACCTAGAGGAAATGATCAGGCATAAAACATTCAGAGAGGACCTGTATTATCGTTTAAATATATTCAAAATAGAAATACCCCCTTTGAGAGACCGAAAAACAGATATCCCCATACTCGCCAAGTTTTTATTGAGAAACAAGGCGAATGAGATGGATCGATATGTGACTGATTTCAATGATGAAGCAATGAGATTATTAATTGAGTATGATTGGCCTGGGAACGTTAGAGAGCTAGAGAATACAATTGAAAGAGCGATCAATCTGGTGGGAAAGGAAGCTACAATCACCAAGAACCATCTGCCTTACCATATAAGGGAACAAAAGCAAGAGTACTACGGTTATAGCAGAAGTGAGAGCCTCAAGGAGATGGTGGCTCAGCTGGAGATAAAAGAAATCAAGAATGCATTGGAGTTAAGCTTAGGAAACAAAAACCATGCCGCTAAGATTTTAAAAATCAGCAGAACCAGTCTATATGAAAAA
>DMAP01000276.1 GCA_003446975.1 Clostridiales bacterium
ATTTTTGACTTTGTCAGCAGTCTGAACAAAAGGGACGGTTCCTTTTGTTTTTTTGTTTAATCTAAAAATCTGGTATAATAAAAATAATAGTTTTATTAAAGGAGTCATCATGCGAGTTGGAGTTGATGCATCGTTCCTGGACGATACTTACAAGGGTGGTAAAGAACAAGTCTTGTTAAATCTGGTGCGTGGTTTCGTTCATCACGGTTATGCAAGTCATTTAGTTGTGTTCGGGTCCCAAAAGTCCAAACACAAATTTGAAGCAATATCCAATGAGATTTTGTTTATCAGCTATCCTGTGCTGGATAACCCAAATTTCAGACTGTTATTTAAGGTGATTTACTTCAGAACATTCATACTTCCAAGAGAAGTCGATAAAAATGCAGTTGATATCCTTTTGATGAACATCAGTTATACTGGTTTTACTCGATTTTCTATACCCACCATTGTCATGCCCCATGATATCCAATTCAAATACAATCCAAGTCAATATACGAAAATTCAACTTCTGCGCGACACTTTCTGCTATTACTGGGATTTCAGGCTAAGAGACCATATTCTCGCTGTTTCCAATTTTGACAAAGAACAGATTATTATGCACTATCCCCAGTTTTCAGAAAAAGTAAAAAAAATCTACAATCCTGTCATCGCTGGAAAAAACAGTAGCTGCAATCATGGTTTGTCATATGATTTTCCGTATATTTTCGCCAATAATCTGGCTTATCCACACAAAAACGCTGACACACTGATAGAAGCTTTCAACAAAATACTTGACCAAACCAATTGTCATCTGGTCATATCAGGTCATTTCCATGTTGAAAATCAAAATACAAAAAATCTCATCATCAAGCTTCAAACCAATCACAGACTTCATCTCCTTGGACATCTTTCAGATAAGGACTTTCAATCGATACTGATCGGATCCATGTTATATGTTAATCCATCAAGCTTTGAAGGGTTTGGAATGTCAGCGGTAGAAGCCATGCTCTCAAGTGTGCCTTGTCTCCTTGCCAACAATAGTGCTGTGTTTGAAATCACATTAGGAAGAGCAGCTTATTATAAGCCTTCCAACAATCCGTGTGTATTAGCTGATTCACTGATAGACTGTCTCAAGAATGCGCCAACCGATGCTTATCTGGAACTAACGAGGCAATTAATGTTCTCACATTATGATTATAGAGTTATTGCTAATCAATACTTGGATTTCTTCCGTCGAATTCTATAAAAACTGTATTTTCTAATCGCTCGAAAAGCATTTGTAGCAGTACAGAAACAAGCGTTAAATATTCCCATTCCAACATACCTATATCCTCTATAAGCTTTTAGTATGGATAGTTTTTTGTCACCAGATCTAGAATCTTTTCTCAGTCTTATGGTGACAAGTGGCTTTTCAGAACAATAAGCCAAGGTGCCCGAAGCCAGAATCTTTAGCCATAGTATATAATCCTCATGTAGTTCTGACTTCTCAAACTGGTATTGTTTTATAACATCTTTTCTTATCAATACTGACGAACAGGCAATATAATTTCCTTTTCTTATATTCTTATATCCAGCAATCTTAGGTAAAGCATTGCTGCTTTTCACTCTTTGATAACCGTTTTCTTTCATGTAGATATCTGAATATATAAAATCTGCTTCCTTGTCTTCTGCCAGCTTTAGCTGATGCTGTAACTTGTCCAAAGTCCATATATCATCGCTATCCAGGAAAGCAATCCACTCACCTTTTGCAATCTTTATTCCCTTATTCCTGCTCTCACTGACGCCTAAATTGATTTGATTTTCAATAACAATAACTCTCTCATCTGTATGAGCTAACTTTCGTGCTAAAATGCAACTACCATCCGTAGAAGCATCATCCACAATGATTAGCTGCCAATTCTTGTATGTTTGATTTATAACGCTATCCACTGCCTCGTTTAAAAAAGCCTCGCTATTAAATACAGGCATGATGATACTGACTAACGGATTTATGCCCATAGCCATATCAACAAAGAGTCTGTTCTCTGACGAACCATTAGATTTTCTAATTTGAAGCCATACTTTGGACATCATTAGTAATGTCTTATGCCTTCTACTCAATGATAAACTGACAAACATTTTAACTCTAAATCTTCTAATGAACGAATTCTGGCCTTTATAACCGTTCCAAAACTCTGATGTGTCATGTTGTGTGAGCAATTGTTTGATGACTGGTTCGAAACTTGGATTTGCTGACCCTTCAGCCATAAATCGCAAAATATCCTCTCTGATTGAACGAGTCTCTATTGCTGTTTGTATCCCTAAGGAATAAAAGTGATACAGCAAATGGGGAAAGAAAGTTTTAAGTTTTTCTTCACAACTCTTCTCTGTACAATAATCGATGAATCTTGATATCATGTTGACATACTGGGAGATGATCTCAGGCCTTGCTTTATGGATTGCAGAGCCTGCTCTCTGATGATAATGATGAAAAGGCTGTCCTATTAAAGCTGATTTCTTCACATGGGTAAAGAAACAAAGATTGAAATAGGCATCTTCACCACCTACAAAGGAGCTGTCAACAAATGCAATGCGATGGTTTTTAATAATACTCAATTTGAATATTTTATTACCTAGATATCCTCCAGGACTTAATGGAGAGAGATAATCAAAAAATAGATCTGCTCCTTGCCATAGATTAACAATTTCAGCGCTGCTTGATACCGATTTGATTCCCAACTCTCTTCCATTGACAAATTCATACCATAAATTGCAAGACACCAGATCAAAATCACTGTCAATTGCAACTCTGTACATGGTCTCCAACATGATATCCTCTATCCAATCATCCGAATCCAGGAAATAGACATAACGCCCAGAGGCCATTGAAAGCCCAGTATTCCTAGCTGAAGAGACACCACCGTTTTGTTGATGGAAATTTAAAATTCTACTATCCTTCCTTGTCCATAACTCAATAATTTCACCACTGCTATCCGATGAACCGTCATTGACTACTATTATTTCCAGATTATAATGACTCTGATTCACAACAGAAGAGATACACTTGTCAAGATAATCAGCAGTATTGTAAACAGGAATAATCACACTGATCTTATCCATGGTTATTCCCCTTTTTTTGATTAATTTTCCCTAATATGTCATTCATTGAAGTGATTGCCCTCTCATATGAATAGTACTTTACAAACAACCTTCTTGCATTGTCGGATACCTCTTTAAGATCAGATTCAATGACACTTTTCAAACCATCAATATAATCTTCCTTGGTCTCCGCTTTTATAATAACGCCTCTATTCATGGAATCCAGAAGTGCTTCAGAATATCCTACAAGACTTTCTTCTGAGGCCAGTATTGGTAATCCTAAAGACAAGGCTTCCGCAATTTTCACTTTCATGCCTGCTCCTTTTTGAATAGGTGAAATGAATATTGAATTTCGGCACACAACATCGGCTATATTTTCAAAATCAGGAAATAGGATGACTCCCCGCTCCTTAGTAAGATAATCTATCAGATGCTTGGATGGATTTCGACCACCGACTGTTAGGGTGGCATTCGGAAATGAAGCCTTGACAGCCATCCATATGTTGTCCAAAAACCATAGAAGAGCCATGACGTTGCTCTCATACCACAGAGATCCCAAAAACACCAGATGCGGGCTAACCTCAGATAGCTTGTGTAGCTTTACTTGATTGTCAGGCAAACATATCGGCAGGACAACACTCATTCCTTCCCCTATACCATACAACATCTCAATCCTATCCTTATCCCTTTCTGTTAAAAACAACCTAATGTTAGAATCAAGACTTCCAATGGCCTCATCTCTTTTGACAGTTATTTTCTCAATGTTTTTCAATAGCCTGCCCAATATGCCTCTCTTCATTGAGAACGCAGACTCAACATAATCAAACTCCACATTGTCAAAATGCACAATTAGAAAACAATCTGGTATCATCCTACGAATTTCGTCAATTGCAAAGCCTAGCCGAGAATTACCAAGAAAAATCATATCTGGATTTGCGCCTATTATTGAATCCTTTAATCCTTTGAAACACCAATCTATATAAAGATAGCTACTGTGAAGCAAAATCCTTGAAGCAACATCTTTCCAGTGTCTTTTAATAGGTGCTTCTCTACCCTGAATATCCATACGATCACCACTTACAACAGATAGACTACTTTCCGGATTATTCTCAACCCATTGTTCGATGGCATGTAGCATCTTTGAAGCTTCAGCACCACCACCAGAGAGTTCAGTAGTGTTGCCTGCCTTAAGGTATATTATCTTCATTACCTGTTCTCCCCCTGTTTCTTTCCACCTCGTCAAAAAAAATACTGTAATGCTTAGCTACTGATCTGCAATTGTAAAGTTCCTCGAATGTCGTTCGAATACTCTGCAAATCAACATAAGATGATTCCCTACTAAGCATTTCAAGCAACTTCTCACTGAGAATAACATCATCATGAGGTGGATCATAATAATCAAGTAGCCCTAAGGTGGTTTCTGGCAAACTTGTCATTTTTGTTGTCAGAACCGGAACATCGAAAAAGGTAGCTTCAATGGGTGTCATCCCAAATCCCTCATGTAAAGAAGGCGATACAAAAAGTGATGCGTTTCTGTAAATGTAATTTCTTTTACTATCGTTCAAATACTCAGTTATCAACAGCTTCTCCGAACCAATCATCTCCATGTATTCGCTGAGTTGTTTGTCCGTTTTTTTGTCTCTCATTCCCACAAGAATAAGACCATGTTCAACCTGATCCATTATTCTTGTGTAGGCTTTCAGCAGGGTTATTAGGTTTTTGTGGGGATAGTTGGTATTAACGCTAAGTATATAAGGTTTACGCACTGAAATAGGAACCACATCAGTTGTATCAATATAGACTGGATTTGGCAATACGCGGATCTTTTCACCATAAACGGAAGAAAACTTGGATAAAATATCATGTTTGACGAAATTTGAAGGTGTAATCAAATACCTGGCATTATTGATAATCTGCTTGTATTTGACCCTGCTCCATATACGCTTTAAAACTGATAAATCCTCGGAGTGATTCCACGCTAATAGATCATGAAGAGTAACTACAGTACAATATTTTAGACTCGTATAGATAGAGAGAGCATGATATGGGTGGAACAGTACATCCTTACTATGTTTTTTCATAAATTTAGGAACTGAAATACTGTCCCAATAGAGAAATTTAATAAAGGTTTTCTTATAAATAAAAAATCTCTCCCATCTGCATCGCGGCATAACTGTCATGGATACTCCAGGAAATTTTTCTGCAACAAAGCTACGATTGTCTTCAGTCACTAGAAAATTAAATCTCTTCAAATCTTCTATCTCGCTTAATCCCCTAAACAGATTCAAGGTGTATTGACCAACACCATCTATTTTGCCATCATTAAATAAATTCAATAAATTTACATGGATCAATGTCTAAAAACCCCCTGTTAAAACATCAACTCAAACTTATCTCTAAATCATTTCATACACCTTTTTCAATGCCTCTTTAAAAAAATAACCTTCTTTAAGCAATGGGGCATATCTCAACACATTATCTCTCATTTGGTTATAAGTTCCCTCAGTCATGGTGTCTACAATTGCCCCAATTTCTCTTAGAGAACCTACAGTAAATCCCAGATTTTCCTTTACAATCAGCTCCGCCATGGCAGCCTCTTTCCATATGATGACCGGCAATCCTGCGGCCAAATAAAGAGAGGTTTTATGAGGTGCATTGATCCTTAAATATTCTCCAATAGCACTGGAGCAGGTATCGATGCTGTCACCGTCCCACACTAGGCCGAAACTGCCATCTATGATACCGACAATTTCTTCCGGTGATGCGCTTCCCATATACCTTACTGTAGATGATGAATCATATTGCTTAGCTGGTTCTCCGTACAAGTTGAATATGACCCGATTGCCAACGTCATTTAGATTTGAGAGAAATCCACATTTATCAGGGTCCAGATTTCCAGCGAAAACTACTTGATTGGTCAATGCTCTATGCTTGCCATGGGGTTCGAATTCTGATATGTAGTCAAATAGGTGATTGAGCACTACTTTTCCTGCGTCAAATCCTTGCTTTACAAAAACCTCTTTCATAGGCTTTGTGTGGAGAATGAAGCAACTCCCCGTTCTTAAAATATTCCATTCGCCTTCTTGCTTTTTGTCATTACGCCGGTGTGAATCAATATCGATAACGGAAAAAGCTATCTTAATCTGCTTCACGGAGCGTAAAAATTTAAAGTAACCAGCCACAATAGGTGTCTGCCATTTTGCAAAGGGTAACGGAACATTAATCAATAATATAGAATGTCTCTCTATACAAACTAACACCCTCAACAGATCAACGGCCAAGATACAAACTTGGCGGGCTATCTTGAATCGACCGGTCAAAAATCGCTTCCTGAGAACAAGCCTCGTATAACCTTCTTTTAAAACAATGTCCTCAATATCCCTTCTGGATTTGGTTCCCGCATTAGGATCATTATCCAAATGTGTGCTCAATACGTATCGTTTCATATCGTTTCCTCATGAAGTGTTTTTAGATCAGTACTTATATCCCAGAACTCATTTAGCAGATAGAGACCTCTATAAAATGCACCGCATATGGCATCGTAGTTTTCCCATATATAGGTCGTCAAGGACAACCAAAGGATGGCATGAATCAATTGGACATTTGCCTCTTGCCCAGCACTCGTCCTCTCGAGAAGATAGTCTGACAGCTCTTCCCAACCACTTTCCTGGACTTCCAAAGTCACCTTTCCATGATCCATGTCCAAATCAAACCTGCCATGGTTGTAAGCATCATAGCTTCCATATACGGAATAATATAGCTTTGCCCAATCATAACGGATATCGCCATAAAGCTCGGTATAACCAAAATATCCTCGCGGATCTATAAATGTAACATTCAAGTTGCTATCAACCAAGGTGTTGGAAAAGGTATTATCTCCGTGAATTAAGGTAAATGATGTATTGCTTAGCCTATCAGAAACCAATTTCTTAAAATCCCTTTGGAAGAAAAAGATATTTCGACACAACTTGCCATTTATTTCAATCATTTTCTCGTCCGCATAAGGAATCAGATGCCTCACCTGATTTAACCTATTCATAGTCTTACCATAATAGGCTTCCATTAAGCTGAATTGGTCCGTCTCCCTATGACAGTTACTGTGCAACTGTTCCAAGGCCTCCACAATCCTATCCAGCACTATCCTCTTTTCAGAAGCTGATAGCTCTATATGATGGGGGTTGTCACCCTGAATACGTTCCATTATCAGAGGCTTCTCCTGATAGATTCCGGGGATGTTCTTGAACCCGAACTCTCTGACTTTTCGATACCATCGCAGCTCTCTCTCTGCCAACAGCTCACCCTTGGCATTGACTGGTTCTTTCACAACCCTATCCACCTCTATGCTTAAGCGATTAAAAGACCTGACCCTGGTTTTCGATTGTTTCAAATCTGCTAGCGTGCCAAACTCCCTTGTTCCTTTCAGCCATACAGTCTTGAATGATATATCTTTTTGTTGCAACCATTCCACAAACTCGCCATCATCAGGAACCTCTTGCAGAGCCTCCTTCCCCTCGAATAGAAAAAGTCCGGCAACCCCGTATTTCGTCGATTTTTCCTCTAGAAAGTGATTGTTTTTATAAGACCATCGGCATTCAAAACTGCCTGACAGACCGACATATTGTCCTTCATCCAAGTCTCCGAACAGGTCTTCTTCACCCAAAACCAAATCGGACCAGATCAGCATAAAAGACTTACTTTCAGGTATGAAAGAAATGGCATCACTAATTCCGGAACAATTCCCTTCTCCATCAGCTCTAACAACCAGATAACGAACCTTCGCAAAAGTCTCCAAATAACTCTCCAAGACATCCGCCTTGTAATCTGCTATGATGATAAATCGTTTGTCAGGAAATCGATTGAATAGATGAAAAATGATTGGAAAATTGTCGACGGTACACATAGCTTTTGGTTTGTTTCTAGTCTGTTTTTCAAGCCGGCTCCCCCTACCGCCTGCCTGTACCACAATATAATCAAAGTTCATGATTTTTCTCCTTGAACCAAATTATTGTCAATGATTTCATAGATGGATGTTATGTCATTGTCAAAATCATCAGTCAGTCTGTATTGCAGTCCATAGTTAACAATCGGCATTGCCCGCAAATCAAAGTAATCTGTGCCGGTATGATTCGACTGATAAAGTGCCAGAACCATGGTGCCAGACAACAAGGTCAGATCAAGAAATCCACTTCTTATCCCTATTACACAGCTGCAGTATTCACTTATAAGGTATGCCTCTCTCAATGTACAGCATAACGCTTTAGTTTTTCTAATCGGTTTGTGCCAATTAGCTGATACGTTAGTCAATACTTTATAACCCAAGTCACCATATCTAGACGAAATAGCCTCAAAGATACTTATATCTATACCAGCCTCACGTCCATGGCTATAAGGACTCAAGATAATTGTTTTACCTGATATGATTCCCAGTCTGTCCAGTAGTTCCCCTACGTCCTCATCTTGTTTTACAGGTGGTGCGAAGCTGTCTTTCTCCTCCAATCCTAGTATGCCATATTTTATAGATCCTATAAGAGTAACACCGGGAAATCTGCTGATTTCAGAAAAGTCCCCCCGAAAGTGATTGGGAGGCACAATTATCAAGACATGAGACAGTTTCTTTAGAATCAAGGCATAGAAATAGGAAGCATCCACAGATAGAATCAGATTCATCACATAATCACTGACAACGAAAATATCATCAACATCATCGGGATACATCTGCGCCAACTCCTTAAAGGATTTTGTGCATACAACAACTAATCTTTTTATGTTGTTCTTATTCTTATAGGCATTCAGATACCCGAAGGTAAAAAGCACATCCCCAATGTGTGGACAGGGCACGACGTAGCATGTATTTTTTTCTCTGAATCTTGTCAGCAGATAAAACAAACCCAACGGTCCGAAGATAACTGTTAGGTAAAAACGTTTGAACAGATACTTAAAGGCTCCTAAAAAGCTTTTCATGTATGGGATTCCTCCCTAATATATAGTTTGCCAATGCTTCCGCCAGGATGATTACTTAAAAAAACATCTCTTGTGACCCCAATTCTTCTACCCAACATGACCGCAAGCCCCTGAAGTACTATCAAATAAATGGCTGAAGAGTTGTTTGGAACTATATCCCAATCATCACCTTCGCATTCCAAATTTAGAACAATCTTCTTTTCAATCATTTCCGAGAGAGTTGAAAACGGACTGAAACTAATAAGCCAGGTGACTATACCACGTTCTTTTAAAAGTCTTGCAAGTGTTACCGTTTCTTCAGTGTTGCCGCTTTTAGAAAGCAGAATAACCAGATCCCCATTTCTTATAACACCAAGATCACCATGCAATGCTGTATTGGTATGAAGAAAAGCTCCGCTGATTCCCATGGAGTGCAAGGTTCCTATGAACTTTTCACACACAGGAACATTTTTGCCAAGACCTGATGCCACAATCTTGCCGCCACTCTCCACCGCTTTATGACACTCAGACAGGAGTTGATTCATCATGTTTTCGTCTAGTGTCTCCAATGAATTCCGAATACAGTTTAAGATGTCGTTGAAATATTCCCTCATTCAGCTACCGCCTTAAATTATTCAAATCGCTACTATTTTCTGTCTGCATAGCTTATCATCTACTTAACATATATTTTTATATTATATCATAATTTTAATTTTGATGATGAGATTTGAGCAAAAAACAAAAAACAACAAAAAACAAAAGGGACGGTTCCTTTTGTTTTTTGATTGTTTTGTTCTCTGCCACCTATCGATTTTAACCCAATTATTTTAATCCCAACTCCATTAGCTTTTCATCCGTTGGCAATCCAGTGTCAAGATGCCACCCCATTGCCTCGTAGAACTCATCCAACATGACAGCTTCATTGGCCACATTTCCTTTGCCTAAACCATCAACAGCTGGCTCTTTACTTAATCTTACGGGCAATTTTTCGTCTTTTCTGTCAAATCCCTCTCTGGCATTGAACAGCCTTTCCAGATTGATGACCCTTTCAGAACATTTCAATAGAGTTGCCAGATCTGTTTTATTTCCCGTTGCCGCGTTGTACAAACCTGTCCATGTATTTCCCTTGACAGCCAATGTAATGCTGGCAAACAAGCAAACACCCAATAGATTTGTCAGCATGGATAATTCCATAAAGGGTTTTACCCACTTCTTATTGCTGTCTTCAAATGGAGAGACTTTTTCATTGATACCCAGTTCCGGTTCCAGATAGCCAAAAGCATCAATTACTGATGCATAGGGCCTCAAATGGTCTGCGCCTCTTGCTGAAATCAGATGTGACAATGCTTCTCCTTTGCTCGCTCTAACACCACAAGACGCTAGTTCCATACCCTTCACCTGGAATACATAATCATGGGCATTCTTTCCGATTTTTTCAGCAGCTCGATATGATCCTTCTGCCAAAACATCCCCGTAACCTTTTCTAATGGCTATGTTATTCACCATTTCAACCATGCTCTTGGCATTTCCAAACGCTAACTGAATTCCCTCTGTTGTCTTATCATCTATTAGACCTTTTTCGTACCATTCCATAGCGGTCGCGATGACCTGTCCTGTCGAAATGGTATCCAAACCCATTCTATTGCAAATGTAGTTGCCCATAGCGATTGCATTCAGATCCTTAATATAGCACTTCGAACCTAGAGCGCCCAGGGTTTCATATTCCGGTCCTCCTCCTGATTCACCCTTATATTCTCCATCCTTAATCTCTGTATGGCGACCGCATGCGATTGGACAGCCGAAACAAGCCCAGGGTCTGACATTTAGTTGTTCGTGATATGCTACGTGGCCTAAGGTATCCATGGCATCAAAGGTTGTATATTGCCAGTTCTTTGTTGGTAGCAGTCCAAGTGCATTGATCGAATCCATAAAAGATGGTGTTCCAAATGGTTTTAACTCCTCTCTTGCAAAAGCTTCATCATTCAGTTCTTGTCTCGCTTGTGCTGCGTATTCACTCATGCTATCCATATCATCCACATGCAACTGCCCGCTTCCAAAACAAGCGATCGCTTTTAGATTCTTGCTTCCCATGATAGCTCCGGCACCACCTCTGCCAGCTGCTCTGTGTTTGTCTACCATGATTGCTGAGAATCTTACCAGATTCTCGCCTGCAGGTCCTATTTCTGCAATTCTCACCTTCTCGTTTCCTAGTTCTTCTCTTATTCTATCCTCTGTCTTTTCAGTATCGAGGCCCCATAGATTTGTTGCGTCTTTAAATTCAACTACATCGTTATTTATTGAAATATATACCGGTTTTTCACTCTTACCCTCAACAATAATCACTTCATAACCGGCTCTTTTTATCATCGGCGCCAGATGTCCGCCCACATTGGTCATCCCGATAGTGCCTGTCAAAGGTGACTTATAACCGATACACAACCTTCCCGAACAAGGTGCTTTAGTGCCTGTCAATGGCCCGGTTGCGAAGACAAGCATATTTTTTTCACTATATGGATCCAGTCCTGCTTCCAAGTGATCATACAATATCTTGACAGCAAAGCCCTCACCACCGATATAATCCCTATACCAGTCGACACTGATTTCCATCACATCTGTCTGTTGATTTGTTAGATTGATTTTTAGGATTTTACCATTCTTACTCATCATTAACCTCCATATTTATAAGTTTATTTTAGTATCTTACATCCCAAAATAGAGTTGTTATTCCTTTCCTCACCTCCAATCAATCGGAAACAAAAAGAAGCATATTCATAAAACATGAATATACTCCTTTGCAAAAACGGCAGGCCAAAAAATTTCTTCTTTAACCCAATGTTCTGCCAATCCTATTAAAGCCACATGATTATGCAGGAATAGCAGAATCGGAGCTATTTATTCCTGATAATTCAATGATGTACTCAAAAATGTCAATTATATCTCTTGTCTATAGTCATATTATATTACAATTTAGAGAAATATCAAATAAGTTTAAACCAAAAAACAAAAGGAACCGTCCCTTTTGTTTTTTGGTTTAGCGATTGAAGATTTTACAATTCAATGATAGAATAGAGCCATGAAAAATCAAATGACTTTATCCTATACAGCCGTCCAGGGAACCTACTGGATGTATTTCTCTGTCATCATCGCCTTTTCATCGGTATTTTTGCTTAGCAAAGGCTACACGAATTCTGAAATCGGCGTGATATTGGCAGTCTCCAACATTCTCTCGGTCATTATGCAACCCATATTGGCTGATATCATAGACCGTTCACAAAAAATATCGCTATCCCTTGTCGCCCGATTGGTTTCGGGTGTCTTGATTGTTGGGACCTTGTCCCTCCTATTTTTTGAGATGAGATCATTAGCTTTATCGGTTGTGTTTGTGCTTCTATGCACACTGCACATTTCCATCCAGCCAATGATCAACGCCATGGCCTTCCATTATCGAAACGGCAATGAACCCCTGAACTTTGGAGTGGCTAGAAGTGGTGGTTCCATCGCTTTCTCAATGATTAGCGCATTGTTGGGATATCTGGCAGTCAGATTCGGTGCGGTTGCTATCCCTGCAACAGGTGTTGCCATACTGATTCTGTTGCTTGCTGCCTTAATCACCACCGAAAGATTGCATAATGGCATGTCATCCGCCAGAGATCTCGACTCCATCACTTTCAAGCCGGGCTTGGAGGCATCCTCCATCACCTTGATGTCATTCATTAGACGGAACGGTTATTTTGTTATCTTCTCAATCAGCGTGATGCTCATATTCTTTCAGAATGCCATTATCAACAATTATATGATCCAAATCATCGCAGCAGTAGGAGGACGAAGCGACCAGATGGGACGCTTGCTGTCCTTTATGGCACTCCTGGAGCTTCCTGGTCTATTCTTCTTCAGAAGAATCAGGTTTTATTTCAGCTGCCAGACTATGTTGAAAATATCAGCCTTTGCCTTTGTTGGCAAAGTGTTTTTCACCTATTTGGCCACTTCTGTCGGATTCATCTATATAGCCTTTCTATTCCAGCTCATTTCATTTCCTTTCTTCCTTTCCGCCTCAGTTCATTTGGTAGATGAGGTCATGGAAAAGGGCGAGGCAGTCAAGGGGCAATCCATGCTGACAGGCATGATGACATTGAGCGCAGTCTTTGGTAGCCTCATTGGAGGTGTGGTCCTGGATGTCAGTGGACCGTCCATTCTGCTTTTTTACAGCACGATTGTCACCGTCATAGGTGTGGTGATACTGATGCTGTCTGTTGATCGGGTGAAATCGAAGAAGGTTTAAAATTTTATTGTTTCCTTATTTTCTTGAGCTCTTCCTTTAACAAAGGAACAATTTTTTTATAATCCCCAACGATGCCATAATGAGATATGGAAAAGATAGGAGCTTTGGCATTTGTGTTGATTGACACGATAAGTTTGGCGTTCTGTATTCCCACATTATACTGTATCGCACCGGATATGCCTATATTGATAATCAATCTCGGCTTCACCGTTTTCCCGCTAGCGCCAATTTGTACAGAAGGATCATACCATTCCGCATCCACCAAAGGCCTTGTCACTGCCACAACACCCTTCAGTTCCTTGGCTAAGTCCTCGATAATAGCCATGTCATCTCTTGAATTTACGCCTCTTCCTGCCACTACCACAATTTCAGCATCTTCAATTTTGACACCATAAGACTCATAGGAAACACGCTCTAAGATCTCAAAATCATTTTCCGGCTCTACTTCAATGTTTTCCACCATAATCTCGCCATTCAGATTCTCCATCTCAGTTAATGGCGAGAAAATCTTAGGTCTGATAGTTGCCATTTGAGGCCTTTTCACCGGGCATAGTATTCTGCACATGATATTGCCACCGTAAGATGGCTTTGTCTGAATCAGCAGACCATTCTCATCGATGTCCAAATCCATGCAATCCGCTGTTAGCCCGGTCTGAAGCTTCGCCATGACTCTTGGCGCCAAGTCTTTCCCCATTGATGTGGCTCCGTAGAGAAATATTGAAGGTTTATGCTTATTGACCAGCGCTTCCAATACTTTTGCGTAAGTAATGGTCTTGTATTCACTCAAATATTCCGACGAAACGACAATCACCTTGTCAGCGCCTCGATTCAACATGCTTTTAGGCATATCATTTGGTTCCTGTGTCAAAAGGACAGCAACCACTTCTTCATTACTTTTATCGGATAGTTCTTTGGCTTTGGCAAGCAACTCAAATGTGATATCAGATATCTCACCATCTCGACGCTCTGCAAAAACCCAGATTCCTTTATAATCAGACAATTGCACATCCCCTCCTATATCACATGATTGGCAGTCAGCTTAGCCACCAGTTCTTTAACCATTTCCTGAGGGCTACCTTGCATCATTTCCACTTCGCTTCTTTTTTCCGGTTCGAATATTTCGGTAACGATTGTTGGCGATCCGGGAATGCCGATTAAGTTAATGTCGCATCCCAAATCCTCATAGCTCCAAACAGGGATCTCTTTTCTGAATGCCTTCATGATATTGACAGGTTTGGAATATCTCGGCGTGTTCAAATGCTTGGTTACAGTCATCACCACCGGCAGCTTCACCCTGACTTTTTCTTTTCCTTCCTCCAGCATTCTTGTAGCGGTCACAAAACCACCAACAATATCCACCTGGGAAACAAAAGTAATTTGCTTGAAATCAAGAAATTCCGCCACAATGGGGCCGGTCTGTCCTGTATCCGCATCTACGGCATGGCTACCAAACAACACAATATCCACATCTCCTATTTTTTTTACAGCTTTGCTCAACACATAGCCTGTTGCCAGTGTGTCAGCACCACCCATTTCTCTGCAGCTTAACAGTCTGGCATGATCGCAACCCATAGCCAACGCTTCCCTTAAGGCTTCTATGGTCTGTGGTGGACCCATGCTAATGGCTGTAATTTCCCCACCATGTTTTTCTTTTAACCTAATCGCTTCCTCAATGGCATTCTTGTCAAACGGGTTGATGACACCTGTGATGTTTGTTCTATCCAGATTTTTTGTCACAGGATTAATCCTGACATCCATGGTATCTGGAACCTGTTTGATGCAAACTACAATATTCATATCAATCCAACTCCCTTATATCCTATTTATTCAACGACATGGAACCCACCAGCATGCGCAGGATTTCAGAGGTTCCTTCACCTATCTCAAATATCTTGGCGTCCCTCAGATACCTCTCCACATGATAATCCCTGCTGTATCCATTTCCCCCCAAAACCTGGATGGCATCCTTGCAAGTCTGCATAGCCATCTCAGAGCTATAGATCTTCAACATGGCTGACTCCTTAGTGTGTCTCATCCCCAGATCCTTCATATTGGCTGTGTCAAACATCATCAGCTCAGTATTTCTTATACCGATGTCCATGTTTGCAATCATGTTCTGAACTGACTGAAACTGAGAAATGGGTCTGCCAAAAGCCGTTCTCTGAGTTGCATAATCCACCGCAATCTCTCTGGCAGCCTCGGACAACCCTAGAGCGATAGCGCTTATACTGATTCTAGCGCCATCTAGAGCCATCATGGCTATTTTGAATCCGTCCCCTTCTCTGCCCAACAAGCTTTCCTTTGGTAATCTGATATTGTTCATAATAAGCTCTGAAGTGACCGAACCTCTCAAACCCATCTTGTCTTCCTTTTTCCCCACTGAAAAGCCCGGTGTGTCCGACTCCACCAGAAAAGCTGAGATTCCCCTGGCGCCTTTCTTTTCATCTGTCTTGGCCAAAATGATATAGAGATCGGATATTCCGCCATTGGTAATCCAGGCCTTTGTTCCATTCAATATCCAGTAGCTTCCATCAAATTCAGCTGTAGACTGTATTCCAGCCGCATCTGAACCCGCTGAAGGTTCCGTTAAAGCAAAAGCGAAAATAGACCCTTCAGATACCATTGGAAGATATTTTGCCTTTTGCACTTCCGTACCATGATGGTAGACTATATCCGTAGCCAGCCAATGGGCATCCAATGTTATAGCCACGCTTGCACTGCCTCTGGAGATTTCTCTCAGAGCAATGGCACCGGTGATCGCATTGCCACCTGCACCGCCATACTGTTCTGGCAAGGGAATCTCCAACAAACCATTCTCCTTTATTTTTTTCCATAACGCATCATTAAACCCATTACGGTCCATTTCCATATCCAATGGCTTGATTTCATTTTCTGTGAACTCCCTGACCATTTTGCGTATCATTCTTTGCTCGTCTGTTAATTCAAACAACATACAACACCCCTTGTTCGTTTTGAAATCATTAATCAAAATAATTATGATTATTATACTATGCTTAACGCGTTGTCTCAAATGAAATATTGACAGACTAACATGGATCTTAACTTAACTAAAATACTACAACAAACGAGATATTGATTTATTAACTTTTGCTTAGGCTTCAATGCAAAAAAAACCCACCAAGTTTGCCTTTGTAGGTTCTACCGAAGTTAGAAGGACTTGGTGGATTTTGTTTATTTCGATTTCTATATACCAGCAAAAGGTTGTTTCAATTGCTTGCAGAGACGCATAATCGTGTCTTTTCCAGTTATCACAGCCACGGGAAGACCTCCTGGCGGCTGTAGCCATTGTCCACTCAAGACTAAGTTTTTCAAACCTTTTATCTTTCCAGTGTGGACCAGTGATTTCCCGGGAATGGTAGGCCAAAACCCCATGAAAGCACCCCGGTAGGCATTGCAGTACTTTACGTAGGTTTGGGGGGTAGCCACATCCAGCAGTTTCAGTTTCCCTTTCATGAATGGAAAGCGAGTTTCCATATCTTGAATCACTGCTTCTCCTATCCGTGTTTTCTCAATATTGTACGCTTCCTTGTCATCCACCAAAGCCTCCCACATGTCCAACTCTGGCTGAAACTGATTAATGGCAAATGTAATCGCGGTATGTCTCTCCGGTGCGAAATCTGGCTCGTAGGCGTAATGGGTCATCTGCAAATGCTTCACAGGTTTTTCGTTTTGGTTGATATTCAATGACTGGACAGGAAATTTCAAGGTTCGAGGAATATCGTCCATTGTACCCTCATAACCAATACCAATATAGATATTTGAGGCTAAAGGATAGACCTCAGGATTATCAAATCTTTTCTGAAATTCCGGGTCTGGGTAATGTCCCTTTAGCAATCTATCGTATAATACATGAGCATCACAAGCCGCAACAACATAATCCGCTTCAAAGGATTTACCGTTTTTGCACATGACTCTTTTGACCACATCTCTCTCAATCTCTAGATCCACCGCTTCGCAAGAGGCTTCGACCGTTCCTCCCAGGTCAAGGTATCTGTCAACCATTCGCATAGCCAAAGCCTTAGATCCCCCAACCGGAATGGATGACTGTCCACTGGTGAATGTGCCAAGAGGAAAAATGATTGAAGAAGCGCTATATTCACCTTCAGGCATAAAGGAAGCTATGGCTTCTCTAAGTGCCGGGTGCTTGAATCTCTCTGAAAGTTCCTTCACACTTATTTTGTCATACTTCTGCATGATCGGACCAATATCTTTCATTGAAAGAATGAACTTGATCTTTTCAAAAACATTCATCATATCCATAGGTTTTTCAACCGGAATGGAAAAGGATTGCATCTTTTTAATGTCCTCGCATAACGCCTCAATAATATTTCGGTCATCTGGTGATATCTCCAGCCAACTCGACTTCATTCTATCTATATCCCTATAAAAACTGACCGTCACACCATCGTGCTCAACAGCAATAAAGCTTTCAGGATCGTATATGTCAACGCCATCAAGCGCTCCTACCGTATCCCAAAGTTTGCGAATCGGTGTTCCTTCCTTTGTGCCAACCAGCCAATGGATGCATCCGTCAATATGATAGCCCTGGCGGTTCCAACNNNTCAAAACCATTTTTTTGGGCAAAAATCCCTGCGCTTAATCCAGCGACGCCTCCTCCAATAATAACAATCTTCTTCACTTCAAACTCTCCTTCTTTTTTATTTGTTGTGCCAGCAATAAATCATCGCCAATTTCCATCAATATCCCCTCAAGCCCCTTATGATCAATCCATAAGGGCACATGGTTGTTGGAAACCATAACCGATAGACCCATCTGAAAGGCACGCAATTTGAACAATAATCGCTTGCGTTCCTCCATTGTCCAATCTCTCATGTCCTCGTCTTCTCCCAATGCTTCAATCAAGCTGTTTTCTACAGCTTCGTAAGAAGCCATATACTGATTAGGTTGTATGGACAACTCCCGAAACAGAATCGGATACTCACGAGCAAAAGCCAAGCTTGCTTTCCCGATTTTTTCAAACATGCTTTCTCCTGCCTGTTCAGCCAATAACTTGTCCGTCATTGCAAAAACCCTGTTTACCACTGCCTCTATCAACTCATCAACAGTCGCAAAATTTACATAAATTGGAGCCACAGAGCTGTTAAGCCTTTTAGCCACACTTCGTGCAGAAATTCCGGAAAATCCATTTTCTTTAGCAATATCGAAAGCTGCATCTACAATAGCATTTTTATCGAANNNNTTACATATGTTATATAATATAGTGTAATGTATTGTTTGTCAAGAGGAATTTGACATTTTTTACAGCATAGCATTGACAAAACTACAATTAATAGGCAATATATTACCTATTAAGGTTATGGAGACTTGATTATGCGCAAACTGAATCAATAGCGGGTCTGGGAATACATTTTAGGAAATCTATTCATTAAACCTGGTTGTGCCAATCCTGCTACACGCGTTTACAAACTTGACAATCACCATTGTGGCTTATCTAACATTGGTTATTGCTTGAA
>DMAP01000224.1 GCA_003446975.1 Clostridiales bacterium
AAAGGAATTAAAACTCGATATGATGCCGAATCTTGAGGGGGTGGAGTAATGTCAGCTTATGAAACAGTTATAGGGCTTGAAATCCATGTGGAGCTTGCCACAGAATCAAAGATATTCTGCTCTTGTCCCACAACCTTTGGGGCAGAGCCCAACAAGAACACTTGTCCTATCTGTATCGGACTACCAGGTGTCATGCCCGTTCTGAATGAAGAGGTTGTGAATCTCGCTGTAAAAGCAGGAGTTGCTTTAAACTGCGATATCAATCTGATCAACAAGATGGACAGAAAGAACTACTTTTATCCTGACTTGCCTAAAGCCTATCAGATATCACAATTTGATCTACCGATATGCATAGGTGGGTATGTGGATGTTGATGTCGAGGGCAAAAAAACGAGAATAGGATTAACCAGAATTCATATTGAAGAGGATGCCGGTAAACTGATCCATCTGGAGGAAGAAGAAAACACGCTAATTGATTATAACCGTGGGGGAGTTCCCCTAATAGAAATCGTTACAGATCCTGATATCAGATCAGCTGAAGAGGCTGTTGAATTTCTGAAGACATTGAGAGCTATTCTCGTTTATTCCGGGATATCTGATTGTCGTATGGAGCAGGGATCCATGAGATGCGATGTCAATATTTCTGTCAGGGAATTTGGTTCCGAGATACTTAATACAAAAGTTGAGATAAAAAACATGAACTCCATGAAGGAAGTCCATAAAGCCATTAAAAAGGAAGAAGCCAGACAGACACAGCTTTACAGCTACGGAGAAGGACATAAGGTCATTCAAGAGACGAGAAGATGGGACGCTGCGAAAGGGAGAACAATTACTATGAGAACCAAGGAGGACGCACAGGACTATCGCTATTTTCCTGAGCCGGATCTTCCGCCTGTCATCATTGCAAAGGAAAAGGTAACAGGTATTACCCAGACGCTTCCCGAGTTGCCTGCCGCCAAAAAAGAAAGAATGATGGAAAAATATGGTCTTTCACTCAATGAAATCGGAATATTGATTGAAGAAAAATCCGTAGCGGATTTTTATGAAGCGGTGGTCCATCTATCTGGAGAACCGAAAGAAGCTGCAAACTGGATTATCACAGAACTGTTAAGGGTACTTAAAACAGAAGTTGATATCCCCATAACAGCTGGACAGCTATCAGATTTGATAAAGGAAGTCAAGAAAGGAACTATCAGCAGAACAGCTGCCAAAGAAGTCTTCGAGGAGCTTGTCACATCAGACAAGTCTGTGGAACAAATTATAGAAGAAAAAGGTTTGAAGCAGATAAGCTCAACGAACGAACTTGAAGGTATAGTTGAATCGGTCTTGAGAGATAATCCTCAAGCGGTGGAGGACTATAGAACTGGCAAGAGTCAGTCGTTTGGTTTTCTCATGGGACAGTGCATGAAGGCATCAAAAGGAAAAGGCAATCCGGGAGTCGTCAAATCATTGCTTGAGGAGGCATTAGGGCAATAAGTCATAATCCAGTACCTGCCAAGTGTTGACGTATGTATTGTATATGCTGATTGACCAGTGCAGATGAGGACCGGTGGAAAAACCGGTGGACCCCATGGTTCCCACGAAAGCACCCTTATTGACGAATTCTCCTTCTTGTGAGGATAGTGTATCTAGATGATAGTAGCTGGTGAATAAACCCATGCCATGGTCAATTATAATTGTGTTACCTGTCAATATCAGATACTCAGACAAGACAACATTACCGCTATTGCAGGCATAGATTTCTGTGCCTGTGGGTGCGGCAAGATCCAATCCCGAATGACGGCTGGAGGTGATACGGTCGTTCACATATCTTATTTCTCCATAGTCTGTTGTCAGCACATAGTCATCTTTAACAGGCAAGATGAACTCGCCATCCCATAGTTTTTTCATTGTTGAGACAGCTCTGGCAGTCTGTGCCCTTTCACGGAACTCTTTATAGGCAGCATCGCTGTTGGTTGTCTCATAGACTTCTTCGCTGATGTACAGATACTGTGTGACGAAATCCTTATCGTTTATTGTGACGGTGTGTGAGAGATTTGCTACAATCTCCTCCGCATCGTTTTTTATTTCAACTTTGATGATGAAGTCTCCCGCCTTAGCCCAGATATCGATGGGAATAAAGTATACAAGAGAGTCGCCTATTGGGGCAGTTGAGATCAGACCATGAGACAAATCTGTTGTCAATTCGGTGAGATAGGTATCTTTCATGTTCGAGATGGTCAGAACTAGGATATTGCCCGGGAAATTGGCATCAGTTTTGATTTGAATCTCAGGATGAAGGGTGATGTCAAAATCAAGTCTGTATTGCAGAGATCCATAGTAATCTTTATCATCAAGTTTATTCCAGTAGGCATCAATTATGACACGATAGACGCCGTTCTTATCAATGGAAGCCAATACATCAGATATGGATTCATAGACAACCGAGTCGTTATCCTGAAGCCTTATGGTTATATGATTTGGTTCGATGTCGAACTGAAATGCTGTGTTTGATGTCCCATCTATCTTATGACTTTTAATGGTAGGCTCAGTTTTAGACATAACTGAATACAAGCCCAGTGGATTTTTGTAATAAAAATCTCCTGAGGGTGAGAGGGCAAGAGTCTCTCCTTCAGTCTCTATTCTGAGATCCAGCTTTTCTTCGTAAGGTGACTTAAAGAAAAAGTTGGAATTCAAGTGGATCTCGTTATTGACATTATTGGCTGTAGCGATTGTTATAAGTATTGCTAAGAACAATACAGCTATAAATATCATGATTCTTCTCATATTGTTATTCCTCACTTAATACGCTTACTTAAGGGGAGCTCTTTGGTACTTATACTTATATCATTTTTGACGATTATTTACCACTTAAGTCAAAAAATAAAACAGGGACCATATCAGATCCCTGAAATCAATCAGTTATTTTTCACCCATTGAACCAGGGTGTCAGTTTCGGGTATGGCAGGCAAGGTGGTTGCTTCTCCCGACTTGAATAGTTTCAAACTCGGAAATGATGTTATATTATATTCCGTCAACAGATCGCCGGCTGCATCCTTTTCTATTTTCCCCACTTTGGCAATATCCGCTAGGGCTATTGCTGTGTTCATAAAAGGCTGAAGCATGCTGTCACTTAAGTCGCTACCTTTTTGATAGAATAGAACTAGCGCTTTTTCCTCGTTCAATATCTCATCATCAAAAGAGTTTTCAGTCAGCTCATATGGTCCATCGTCTCTTTGTGACTGATATTTGTAGGTCTTTATAAGTCCAAGCTGCTGAACCATTGATTGATCAACCCTACCCTCGGAAACAAGATCTTCAAGTAGTGTTCGAGCGCTGTTCACCTTTGTTGTGCCCAATGCATTGTACGTGATTAGTACTAAATGATATCGGGACAGAAAATTCACAGAGAACTTGACATTGTCGGTCAAGCCCTTTAGATTACCTAAACGGATTGCATTTTCGTAAGCGTAAGTGGTTTCGTACCCAAGTGCCCTTAAGTAGAATGTCAATAAATGCTGAAGGACAACGGGGTCTTTGGCACCAAAAATATTGTCCTGGGGCACGGTCCCTATAGCTATTCCGTTTAAATAAGCTCTACCCACAAAGGGTTTGGCCCATTCGCTAACATCTGTGAAAGGACATTCCTCGGGCAATGAAGGCTCCCATCCTAAAGCGGACACAATCATCTTCATAGCTTCTTCACGGTTCATGGCACCTTCAAGATTCGGTTCGTAATCGGTAGTTGAAACACCATCAAACAATCCCAGTTGATAGAGAATATCTCCTTGCTGATATGCCCTGTCGAGCACATCGCCCAAATCTTCAGTTCCGTTGTTTCCGGTCGGTTGGTTATCGGACATAGTTGTGGTTGGTTCTCCCGTAGTCTGACCTGGTTTCGAACTTGGATTTGTAGTGGTTGAAGGTTGGCTGTCAGAACAAGCTGTAAGTAAGATTAAAGAGACAACGACGATTGTTAACATTATTCTTCTCATATATTCCTCCGGTTGGTAAGCGGTGAAGAAAGGTGTTGATATTTATATTATATGCATGGCTTACCATATATGCAATAAGGATTATCAATATCCTTTTATTTTCAATAGAGCCAGTCTTTTTTTGATATCCGATTCCAAGATAAGCCTCAGAGTGCCCTTTGCTCCATCATAGTTTGTTTGGGGATAGGCAGTAGAATCAGAAGTTGATTTTTCTGACATTTTTTCTTTGATTATGCGACTGATTTCTTCATACAGGGACGAATAAATGCTATAAATTTTTTCGGTTGAAATCAAGTCGCCTTTAAGTGTTTCCATCAGTTCTTTGATCTGATTTATAGACAAAATATTTTTTAATTGGTAGAGCATTATCAGTTGCATGATTTGGGTTTTCTTGTATTTCTTCTTAATTGGTTTATCAATCAATCCATTTTTTACATAATTATTGATCATGGTTTTAGTCAGTATTTTCTCATTCGGGTCTATTTTCAAATCACTTAGTTGGTTTTCCAGATAGCTTGTCACCTGATCCATATACAGCTCAATATCGGGGATGGCTTCTTCCTTTACAAATTCAAAGTCTAGAATTGGATTAAATATTATCATTTTTTGCCTCTCACAGTATATTTAGATGGTATAATTATATATGAGGATAGTCCATATGTAAAGATATAATACCAAGTATTGACTTATACTTATCAAGATGATATCATAAACACACTACAACATATAGATATTAAAACTATATAAAGAGGTCGATGATGAAATTAAGAACCGTTATACCCCGTGAACCCATCAATGCACTGACACATTTAGTTGGAGCTGTTATCTTTGGCACTGGGTTTATTTTTCTCTTTGTCAATGCTATTCACACTGGTGAATTTAGGTATATCCTGTCGTCTGTCATCTACGGAATAGGATTGATAGGCTTATACACCGCATCCACTATCTATCATTGGGCGGATGGATCGGAAAGAACTTTGATCAATTTGAAAAAGATAGACCATAGTATGATTTATGTTTTTATCGCTGCCACCTACACACCCATTTGCATGGTCACGCTTGCTGGCAGATTCGGTTATACCTTGCTAGGCATTGTGTGGGCGATGGCTATCATAGGCATTGTGATAAAATTCTTATGGATAAATCTGCCGAGGTGGCTTTACACAAGTTTTTATCTGATTTTGGGATGGGTAGCGGTTGTTGCTGTGTATCCCTTATCCAGAACACTGGAAATGTCAGGACTGATTCTATTGATTCTGGGGGGACTGCTCTACACATCTGGAGCTGTTATTTACGCCCTTAAACCGAAAGGATTGACCGTATGGAAGTTTGGCTTCCACGAAATATTTCATTTGTTTATTTTAGCAGGCAGCATGATGCATTACGCTATGATTTATGGCTTTGTCATACAATAATAACAATGGATAAATAAAAACAGGCAGTCCGGCTAATTTTGTTGCCGGTGCTGCCTGTTTCTTATCAGTAAACCTGTCTGACGCTTATAATGCCGTCAATTTTCTTCAATTCTTCAATTTTTTTACCATTGCCCTTCTCAGGCTCGATGTCTATGATATTGCATGCGTAATCACCCTTGCTCTTGTTGACCATGGAGATTATATTGATGTTGTATTTTCCGAATACAGCCGATAAAGAACTGATCATATTGGGCACATTCTTATTCAGTATAACGATCCTGTTGGTTCCATCAACGCGGTCCAAATGGCAGTCAGGAAAATTGACTGAATTGGTTATATTGCCCTTTTCCAAGAAATCAATCAACTGCTCCACGACCATTCTAGCGCAGTTTTCTTCTGATTCAGGTGTAGATGCTCCTAGATGGGGGATACAGATAACGCCTTCTTGATTGACCAGGTTATCAGTAGGGAAATCAGTTACAAAACAGCTTACCCTTTTTGAGGAAATGGCTTCAATAATTGCTGCATCTTCAACTAGCCCCCCTCTAGACATATTGATTAGCCTTGAACCTTTTTTCATTTTTGAGATTTTCTCCGCATCCATGAATCCCTTTGTCTCATCCATTAAAGGTATATGTAATGTCACATAATCAGCTTCAGACAGAAGTGCATTCAGCGAAGTGGAATATGATACATCCCAAGATAATCCTATCGCCTTCTGGACAGAAATATATGGGTCATATCCAATTACTTTCATTCCAAGTTTGATGCCCATATTAGCAACCAAAACACCAATAGCGCCCAAACCTACCACACCAAGCGTCTTACCTTCGATTTCAGGACCCTCAAACTGGCTTTTGCCTTTTTCGACAAGTTTTTCCACATCTCTCTCAATCGTGTTGACCCATCTGATTCCGTCATAAACCTTTCTGGAGCTTAGCAAGAGCGCAAGCAGAGTCAGTTCCTTAACCCCATTGGCATTGGCTCCGGGTGCGTTGAAAACGACGATGCCTTTTTCAGAACAGCGATCAACGGGAACATTGTTGACACCGGCACCAGCCCTTGCAACTGCAACAATGGATTCCGGAAGCTCTGTTTTGTTCAAGTCATAGCTTCTCAAAAGGACGCCATCAGCATCTGTTAGATCTTCTGGAGTCAGCGCATACTTGTCTTGATTGAATAATCTCAAGCCCTTATCTGAAATTTTGTTGAAGGTTGTGATTTTATACATAATACACCTCTCTTCGTACTACAAATTATTAGAAACAATATTAACAAATATCGTCAGAGACTGCAAGTATCAATATTTCTGGAAACGTTGCCAATTGTTTTCTTTGCAATTCTTTTCACAATAAACTATAATAAGTGGAGAAATTTCAAGACGTTCTAATAAAGATAAAAACGGAGAAGTGACAATGAACAGTGAAACAAGCGCTTTAACCAGAAGAAGTGATTATCTGAAAATTATTGCCATGGTGACAATGGCAGTAGATCATATTGCTTTTTATTTTTTGCCATATAACGCAACCAGCTATATTATAATGAGGATAATCGGAAGATTGGCCTATCCCATTTTTGCCTATTACATCGCGATGGGATATAAGAATACATCGGACCTGAATCGCTACATATTGAGAATGGCCATATTTGCTTTAATTACCCAGATTCCCTTCTATTTCTTTGTGCATAAGGTCTTTTACTTGAATGTGATGTTTACATTCACATTGGCACTGATTATGCTTAAATTATTTGACAAGAAAAATTATCTGTGGTTTGCATTGATCTTTTTGGCGGATTTTCTAAATATGGATTATGGCGCTTATGGATTGATTATCGTATTGATTTTCCATGTGTTCTCAGAGGAAAAAGGAAAGATGTACGTTTATCTGCTGATTCTCACATTTGCTTACAGTTCCCTTAATGTCCTACAGAGTGGCGCTTTCAATATCAGAATGTACACTCAAGTGCTTTGTGTCATGGCTTTGCCGTTGATCTATGCTGATTTTCCAGACATTAGAATCAATAAGTACATTTCATATTTGTTCTATCCTGTTCATATTGGCATTATTGTACTAGTTGGGAATCTGGTATCATAAAATGGAAACGATTTCCTATAATAATCAAATAAATCACATAAAAATACAAAAATGTGTTGACATTGAATTGTTGATGTACTATAATCTCAATTAAGTTAATATTAAATCTGTTGATTGAGACAAGTAGGTTGATGGAAGCTTAAGCGAGCCGGCGTAGGTGCGAGTCCGGCAGTGAAAATCGATTGAATAGAACTCATGAAGTGGTTCCAGGAAAATAATAGTATTGGAATCCGGTTAAAAACCGTTATAATGAAAGAGATGAAGCAATAGCTTTAATTAGAGTGGTAACGTGGATTAATGTCCGCCTCTTGACAGGAGGTGGATTTTTTTATACCGTTCTTGTTATTCAAAATTGTATAAAAATGCATTGTTTCAAGAAGAGTGGTATCGCGATAACACGTCTCTTCAGGAAGACGTGTTTTTATTTGCAATCATACAGATTATTGGAGGGTTATAAAATGAAAAAAGAAAAACTGGTATTGGCATATTCAGGAGGTTTGGATACATCCATCATCATACCTTGGCTGAAAGAAAACTATGATTTTGAGATTATTGCCTGTTGTGTCAATGTCGGACAGGAAGATGATATGGTTGAGGTCAAAAACAAAGCTTTGTTATCGGGAGCCAGCAAGATTTATGTTGAGGATGTAACGGATGAGTTTGTTGAAGATTATGTTTTTGATGCTTTGAAAGCAAATGCCGTATATGAAGGAAAGTATCTGATGGGAACCGCTATTGCAAGACCTCTGATAGCTAAGAAGCTGGTTGAGGTGGCACATAAGGAAGGTGCGTCATATATTGCTCACGGTTGCACAGGCAAGGGGAACGACCAGGTAAGAATAGAGACGGCCATAGCGGCGATAGACCCTGAGATTAAGATTATAGCGCCTTGGAGAATATGGGATATACAATCAAGAGAAGATGCGATCCAATATGCTGAAGATAGAAACATTAAATTGAACGTTACGAAAGAGAAGATATATTCAAGAGATCAGAACTTGCTGCATATCAGCCATGAGGGCGGGCATATAGAAAACCCGAAAAATCAGGCCAAACTGGACGAGTTGTTGATGATGACCAAAACATTAAAGAATGCCAAGGATGATCCTGAAATGATTGAAATTGAGTTTTTCAAGGGAGTTCCGATAAAGTTGAACGGCAAAGAGATGTCAGGAAAACAGATTCTTGGTGAATTGAACAGGATTGGCGGAGAGCATGGGGTTGGAGTTGTCGATCTATTAGAGAACAGAATGGTCGGCATGAAATCCAGAGGAATCTACGAAACACCTGGTGGCACCATACTATGGTATGCCCATGCTGAACTGGAAAGGCTTGTGTTGGAAAAAGAGGTGCAGCATTACAAAGAGATTATTTCAAAAAAATACGCGGAGCTGATTTACAACGGCATGTGGTATAGTGGACTGAAGACAGCCTTTGATGCCTTTGTCAAAGAAACACAGGAAACTGTATCGGGAAAGGTTAAAGTACAGCTATATAAGGGAAATGTTATTTCTGCAGGCATGACCTCACCTTATGCCATCTATGATGACGATATCTCATCATTCGGTTACAGTGAACTTTATGACCACCATGATGCAGAAGGATTTATAAAACTATTCAGTCTCCCATATAAAATTAAGGCCCACTGCCTTGGAGCTGGTCAAAACAAAAAGACAATAGGACACAAAATAGCTAAATAGCAGTAAACTGCCCCTGAAAGCAGGGCAGTTTTTTATTCTTCCAAAGTTTTATAGAACAAGACAGCGCTAAATGATATGACGACAACACCAATGATTCTGACAATAGTCTCAATAGCAGCCCGCCCATAAAACATCAGTACGAGTCCAAGTATAAGGCTCACCACCGAGATAACGAACTCATTTCTGTCGATGGCGCCTCTCTCTCTGAAAATGAAGAACAGCTTATAGACGGCAAAAGACAGCAAGCCCAGTCCAGTGACGATCATGATCAATGTTGGGAAGATCAATACCAATATACCAATCAACACGCCGACAAAAAAGAATGAGCGATCCCTTCCCCATATGGTACCCTCTGTGAAATATATGCCGAGTCCGCTGAACACCGCCAATAGGACACCTATAACTCTAATCATTGTAAGACCTATGAATGAGGGAAAGCTGATTAGAAACAAACCAACCACAAAAGCTATGACGCTGATGGATCTGATTGTACTGTTATTGCCATTTATCTCAAATCTAAACATTAGAACCTCCCTAGAAGTGATATGTCTATTATATATAAAAATCGCTCAGAATTAAATCTTTATTGCATTAAAAATGGATTAAAATATGCTATAATTAAATGTATAAAAATACTGTCGATGCACTAATGTGCAGATATATTGAAACGAGGAAGTGGCTATATGAATGCAGAAGTCTTATGCTTTGGATCTGAAATTCTCCATGGAGACATTGTCAACAGCAATGCCCAATACATATCAAAGAAAATGGCGGAAATAGGGATAAATGTCTACTACCATTCTGTGGTTGGGGACAATCACGACAGGATGGCGGAGGCATTCAGACTTGCTTTCGAAAGGGTCGACATTGTCATCTGCACAGGAGGGCTCGGTCCTACCCAGGATGACATCACTAAAGAAATATTGGCAGAATACCATCATCTAAACATGGTCTATGACGAAGATAGCTACAAGCATGTCCAACAGATCTATCAAAGGCTAAAAAAAGATATGCCGGAAAGCAATATCAGACAAGCTTACTTTCCCGAGGGAGCTATTGTCTTGCATAATGCTTTTGGAACGGCAAATGGTTGCCTGTTGGAAAAAGATGGTAAAACTGCAGTTCTATTGCCTGGACCACCCAAAGAGGTGGTACCCATGTTTGAAAACCATGTGATTCCATATTTGATGAAGTTCTCAGAAGGTGTAATAGTCGGCAAAAAATATATTGTGACCGGGCTTGGAGAATCAACAACAGAAGCTATGATTATTGATCTGATAGAGAATCAAACCAATCCTACCATAGCAACATTTGCAGGCAATGGAAGGGTAATGGTCAGAGTGACGGCAAAAGCAAAAAATATATCAGAAGCAGAAGCACTTATTGTACCGATAGAGAGAGAATTGCTAATCAGATTGGCAGGCAATATCTATAAATCTGAAACAATGGACGTAGCGGAACACGCTGCAAAAATGCTTCTGAAGAGCAAATTGACGATTGCTGTCGCTGAATCCTGTACGGGAGGAATGGTCTCTGCCAAGCTTATCAGCAATCCAGGAATCTCAGAGTCTTACCTTCAAGGTTTCATAACATATAGCAATCAGTCAAAAATCGATACACTGGGAGTCAAGGTAGAAACCTTGGAGCAGTTTGGAGCCGTCAGCGGTCAGACAGCGGAGGAGATGGCAAAAGGTGCGGCTCTAAGAGCCCAGGCGGACATAGGCATTTCAACCACTGGCATAGCAGGACCAACAGGTGGATCTGATGATAAACCGATAGGCTTGGTCTATGTGGCTATATATTTCAAGGGTCAAACAACGGTTAAAAAAATTAATTATCCAGGCAGCAGAGACGTGATTATGGAACGGGCAGCCTTGGCGATATTGGATTTATTGAACAAAACAATCGATAAGATGTTTTGAGATAATCAGTAACAGGAGGTTTTATGGATATCAGGATCCTAACATGTGATAACAACCGATATCAGTTGGACAGCTTGATCAGTCACATAAGAGAGTTTGGTATCAAACATAACATAAATCTCATCATAGACAAGGCGATGACAGGAGAGACAACATTGGCATTGCATAGTCAAAAGAGATACCATATGGTTTTTTTGGATATTGATCTGGATGAGAAAGTTAAT
>DMAP01000003.1 GCA_003446975.1 Clostridiales bacterium
TAGAACAGTATAATGATACTCAAAATACGCCTGATTGGAGCAAAACCGCACTTCGGCTTGCAGTACAAAAGGGATATTTAACAGGCTATACAGATAATACATTGAAGGCTTCAAACTACATAACAAGAGCAGAATCAATCAAGGCATTAAAGAATCTGTTTGGTATCGTTTACAACGAGTCAGGCGTTTATGGACCGAGCGTTGATGAAGAAGCATTGGAAGTAAAAGGAAATGTAACGGTGTCAATAGAAAATGTCACCCTAAAAAATATGATAATAGATGGGGATCTATACTTAGCGGAAGGTATAGGAGAAGGAGATATTACCTTAGACAATATTACCGTCACTGGTGAAACTATAGTGAAAGGTGGTGGTATTAACTCAATCATAATTAAAAACTCCTCTCTTGCAAACTTACTCATAATTAAAAAGGATGGCGAAATCAGACTTGTAGCACAGGGTAATACAATAATAAATAGTACATATCTTTACTCCTCTGCTAAACTTCAAGGAGAAAGACTCAATGTTAACAGCTTTGGGAAAGTAGAGATTAAAAAAGTTGCCCCTGGTGGTACAGTAGAATTTGAAGGTAACTTTTCGAGCATAGACGTCGGAGCATCTGCTGATATAGAAGTCACTGGCACAAGCAAGATAGATGAGTTGAATATTCATAAGGACATAGAGAGTGTAAATTTATTGGTTTCGCCATATTCTGTGATCGATAAATTAAATGTTAATTCAGAAATTGACGTTATTAACAGAGGTATAATACTTATAGCTTCAGGAGATTTCGCACGGATTTCCCGATACGATATCAAACTACCAGTAAATCTTCAACCAAGAACAAGTTCTGGATCATCAGCCCCTTCTACTCCAAAATACAACCTTTCTTTATCAGCTAATCCGGTTGATTCAGGAATCGTAACTGGATCTGGCACTTATGAGGAAGGTAAATCTGTAACTATAACTGCGATTGCCAATGATGGTTATGCATTTGTAGAGTGGAAAGATGGAGACAATCAAATAACAACATCTTCTTCTTTCAACTATACAACGACTTCTGAAAACAGAACACTAACAGCTTATTTTGAAACAATTTGGGATTTTGCCGGTGGATCAGGGACCGAAACAGATCCTTATCAGGTTTCAAATGCTGAACAGTTGAATGAAGTCAGAAATCACCCGGATAAACACTTTATACAGACAGCTGATATAGATTTGGGCGTAACCCCTTGGAATGTAGGGGAGGGCTGGGAACCGGTAGGATCATTATCAACACCTTTTGAAGGTGTGTATGATGGTAATGACTTCTCCATTGAAGGTCTATATATTAATCGATCCGACCACCCAACAGGATATTACCAGGGATTGTTTGGTTATGTTAATTCAGAATCAACTCTATCAAATATAAACTTAGTTGGACCATTTGTGCATGGTTACAGATACACTGGCACTCTGGCTGGTTATAACACTGGCGAAATTTCAAATTGTCTGTCTACTAATGCTGAAGTCCTGAATGAATGGGATTTTGCTGGCGGCTTAGTTGGGTATAATTCTGGCATTATATCTGATTCATCAACTACTGCCATCGTGAAAACAGATGATTTCAATGCTGGAGGCTTGGTTGGAACCAACTATAATGAAATCCGAAACTGCAATAGTGAAGCAAACATAGCTCCCATAAGTTTGTCGGCAGATGGTTATCCCTATCAACTTGGAGGATTAGTGGGATACAATAGCGGCGGTTTGATAGAAAACTCTTATGCGACAGGTAATGTAACAGGTTGGGAAACAGTTGGTGGTCTTGTTGGTGAGAATTTCAATGGTTCAGTTATTAACTGTTATGCATCCGGTGATATTATGGGAAGCGAAGAATATGTGGGTGGTTTGATAGGTGTAAATGGATCAGCAAGTATTGTTAAAGACAGCTACGCAACAGGTACATCCAATGGAATCTATTGTGTAGGTGGTTTAATTGGTTACAATGGCTCTATGATAGAAAACTCTTATCATAGAACAGGAACTGTATCAGGATCAGAAAAAATTGGAGGACTAGTTGGAGATAACAACGGTATAATTACAAAATCACATGCAGAAAGCAACGTTTCTGGAAGCCGTTATGTTGGTGGTCTTACCGGTTACTCAGGTTATGGCGAAATCCTACTCTCATATGCAACGGGAACTGTCACTGCATCAAATGAAACTGCTGGTGGTCTTGTTGGCTCAGTCCAAAATACAACTATAAATGATTGCTATGCAATGGGTAATGTCTCAGGAGGCAGTGAATTAGCAGGTCTTGCCGGTTATCTTAGTGTTGGAACCACAGTAACCAATTGCTATTCGACAGGATTCGTCAATGGGAGCTCCTTGATAGGTGGCTTGATAGGCGCAAAATCATCTTCAAGTACCGTCACCTCCAGCTATTGGGACACTGATTCCTCAGGAATTGAAACCTCAGCAGATGGCATAGGTTATTCAACATCCGCTATGATTAAATCCACTAATAGTGTTCCAATTTACACAGATTGGGACTTTGAAGATATATGGATTATTGATGAGGGTAGTTCGTATCCATATCTGCAATGGCAGGGAAGTGAAAATATACCCTATCCTCCAAGCCCCTTTGCCGGTGGATCAGGGACCGAAACAGATCCTTATCAGGTTTCAAATGCTGGACAGTTGAATGAAGTCAGAAATCACCTGGATAAACACTTTATACAGACAGCTGACATAGATCTAACAGATTCTGTAACTTATGGTGGTATCCAATATAATGGAGGAGAGGGTTGGGAACCGATTGGTAATCAATTAGATACTTTTAGAGGAAGTTACAATGGTAATGAGTATATAATCATCAACTTATACATCAATCGTCCTTTTAATGGTATGGATTCAGCTTTATTTGGTTACTTGGACAATTCAGGCGTTATATCATCATGTTCAGTATCAGGCATAGTCAATGGATATGAACAGACAGGGCTTTTGGTGGGTAAAAACAATGGCACCATTATAAATAGCTCTACCATAGGAGAAGTCAGTGGTAGCAATACTGTTGGCGGGTTTGTAGGAAGTAATTTAAATTTTGGTGTTATAACTGGGTCTTATTCTGAAGTAAAAGTTAATAGCACTGGAATAACTGTTGGAGGATTTGCAGGTTTAAACGCAGGTGAAATAGAAGGATGTCATTCTAAAGGAGATGTACAAGGTATTAAACTAGTAGGAGGACTTGTCGGTGCTAATACTGGTAATATAGACGAATCTTTTTCATCTGGTAATGTTTCTGGTGATACAACTAGTAGTGATACTGATTCTGGTGGACTTGTTGGTGTTAACTCTGGAAGCATATACAACTCTTATTCTTTAGGAAACGTAGAAGGCTATAGGTTTGTTGGAGGATTAGTTGGTAGAAATAGCACTATTAGCTATGATGGCAATATATCAAATTCCTATTCCACTGGTACCGTTACAGGTACTGCAGGAATTGGCGGTTTAATAGGACATAATCCTGGCATAGTCACTTCTAGTTACTGGGACACTGATTCATCAGGAATTACGACCTCGGCAGGTGGTACTGGTTACTCAACATCTGAAATGCACCAGCAAACAACATTTATTGACTGGAATTTTACAGATATCTGGAATATTGATGAAGATAGTTCATATCCATATCTAAGAAACAATGAGTAAATACCACTTTCGATGAAAAGATAATGGCTATCAATCAATTTCGAATAGGACAATATCTCATCTTCTAACTAGACACCACAAACTAGAAAACACATAGTGATGGAAACATTTTAGGAGACAGCGGGTTTTATTCTGCTGTCTCTTTTTAATCATAAGAGCTTTTCTTTGTATTGAAACGTCAGGTGTTATATAATATTGATGATAGCTAATATATTTTTTTGGAGATAACATGCATATGGAACTTAAAGAGATTCAGATGATGAAACTTAATACCTATGCTAGAGAGTACATCGACAACTATGATATCAATATAGACTACCAAAAAATCACTGGGCAAATGAAAGATTTTTCCGGTGCTGAGTTAGTGATGTTCAATATCTTTGATGAAAATGCAAAAGACTTCACACTTGTTGGAATTGAAGGAAGCGGAAACAACATAAGAAGAGCAATGGACATAATAGGTTATTGGCTTGTAGGTAAAAAATTTGAGTATGAGGAAGGTAGAAATGAAAGATTTGAAAAATCCATTGTCACAAAAGTTGAATCTCTGATAGAGCTTGTAGGCAGTGCACTTCCTGGCAAAGTCATCTCTATACTCGAATCCGTATTCCAAATCGACCACATACTGACTGTCAGGATAACAAAAGATGAGAAAACAATCGGAAACTTCACTTTGATTTTCAAGAAAAATCAGAATAGAAACGATGACGAAATGCTCAAGCTTTTTGCATCACAGGTTGGATTGTTTATCGATAAGAAAGAATCAGAGCAAAAGACATTGGCAACCACCAAACAATTCCAGTCCCTTATGAAAAACAGCGTCAGCATTATTACAATTGTTGACAATATGGGAAATTATATTCATGCCTCAGATACTGCAGCGAAATTAATCGGTCTTCCCGCCGAAGAACTCATCGGCAAGAACTTCTTGGAAGTATTACCCGAAAAAAATGAAGAGTTTATGTATGCGATAGCGACAATCAACAAGACCAAAAAACCCCTCATCAAAAAAGAAATTTATACGGTCAACAATCAGGAAAGAATCTATGAAAGTATTGTTTTCCCAATAGAATTCCATGAAAATGAAGTCGTCCTTTTAGGTTCAATTGCAAATGATATCACCGATAAAATCAAATATGAAAACCAGATCAAAAATGAAAGGGATTATATATACAGAATATTCAACGCTATGAACCAATATGTCATCGTTACAGGATTGGACTACAGAATACAATTCATGAACGAGAAAGCCATTAAGGATTTTGGAGATATGAAAGGTAAAGTATGCTACAAGCAGCTTGACAGGACATCACCTTGCGGAGCATGTCGATTACATGAGTTTAAACATATGACAGAAAACGAGACAATTACATATACTGTAACCGCATTCAACAGAGTTTTGGAAATCAACGCATCAAGAATTGAAAATCTAGATGACAGCGTATCCATCGTTGAAGTGATCGATGACATAACCGATAAGGAAGAAAAGCAAAGACAAATCGAATACATGAATCTGCACGATCATCTAACAGGGCTTTACAATAGACGATTCTTTGAGGAAGAACTAAAACGACTCGATGTTGATAGAAATCTGCCGCTCTCAATCATAACGATAGATGTAAATGGATTAAAGCTTATCAACGACACACTGGGTCATGCCAAGGGAGATGAGGTTCTAATCAAATCCGCGAAGGTAATAAAAAATAGTCTTAGAGCAGATGAGATTACTGCAAGGGTAGGCGGCGATGAATTTTCATCAATTCTTCCGAAGTGCGATGCTAAACAAGTAATCGCCATAACAGAGAGGATTGTAGAAAGCATTGAAAAAGAAACTGAAGAAGGAATTCCATTATCATTAGCCATAGGATCACATACCAAAACCCACTCGAGCGAAAATATTTTAGACATACTAAAAAAAGCAGAAAACAAAATGTATGCCAATAAAATATTCTCCGATCAGAGCAATAAGAGAGAAATCATACTGGCAATCCTTTATACATTGCATGAAAAACATCCTAGGGAAGAAGAACATTCCAAAAGAGTTAGCCAACTGGCATATGATCTCGGAAAAGCCATGAAAATGAAAGGTGACAAGCTGAATATGCTAAGTACTGCAGGATTGCTGCATGATATAGGGAAAATTGCGATAGACTACTCAATTATTGATAAAAGCGAAAAATTGACATCAGAAGAATACGGAGAAGTGAAAAAACACCCTGAAATAGGCTATAGAATATTGAAAAACTCTGTTGAATATGAAGATATGGCAAGATTAATCCTATACCATCACGAAAGAGTAGATGGCAACGGTTATCCAAAGGGTATTAAAGGAGTTGAGATTCCTATGGAATCCAAAATCATCAGTATTGTTGATGCTTATGATGCAATGATTTCAACAAGACCATATAAAACAAAAATCTTAACAAAAGAAGAAGCAATACAAGAATTGAGGAAATGTTCAAACGCCCAATTCGATTCAGCCATTGTTGAGGTTTTTATCAATGAGGTTATTCAATAGTCAAAAATCTATCAAACCTCATCCAGCAATGACAGAATATATTGGCCATAGTCCGTTGTTTTCAGGCCCAAACCAACTTCTCTCAGCTGCTCGTGATTGATAAAGCCTCTTCTCCAAGCTATCTCTTCAAGACATGCGATATAAAATCCCTGTCTTGATTGAACCGCCTCCACATATTGAGCGGCCTTCAACATACCCTCCGGAGTGCCCGTATCCAGCCAAGCCATCCCTCTTCCAAGAAGCACAACCTTCAAATCCTGGTTCTTTAAGTAAGTGTTGTTGATCGAAGTAATCTCCAACTCACCACGTTCAGAGGGTCTAATCTGCTTGACAATCTCCACTACACCACTATCATAGAAATACAATCCCGGCACCGCAAAATTCGATTTGGGTCGTAAAGGTTTCTCTTCTATTGAAATACCTTTGTTGTTGTCATCAAATTCAATGACAGCAAAGGATCTCGCGTCCTTTACCGGATATCCGAAGATTACAGCGCCTTCATTTGAAGCCGTTGCTTGATTCAACACCTTTGTCAGGTCCTGACCGTAGAACACATTGTCTCCCAATATGAGACATACCCGATTGTTTCCGATAAACTCCTCTCCCAATATAAACGCATCCGCCAATCCACGGGGCGCGTCTTGGATACAATATGAAAATCTCAATCCCAAGGAAGATCCATCACCCAGCAGTTTCTCATAGGCAGGTGTGTCTTCAGGTGTTGATATAATCAAAATATCCCTGATTCCCGCCAACATAAGCACCGACAACGGATAGTAAATCAATGGTTTGTCATAAATAGGCAATAATTGCTTCGATACTGCTTTGGTCATTGGATATAACCTGGTTCCTCTTCCGCCGGCGAGTATAATTCCTTTCATGTAATTCCCCCTTATTTTTTTATAATTTTGCAAATTCGATCCACATCCTCCAAGCTCAGATCCGAAAAAAGTGGCAGCGTTATAATCCTTTCTGAAATATATTTTGCTACAGGCATCTTTTCAGAGCTATATTTTTCCTTATAACATGAATAACTGCTCGTCAAGGGATAAAAATATTTTCTCGCATGAATGCCATTCGCTTTGAGCTCATCAAACACCTCATCTCTTGATTTCCTGTAGCCGTCAAACATAACCGGAAAGTATGCATAGTTAAGTTGTTCATCCTTTCTGGCTATAGTGAGTTTGATTCCTTCAATCCCGTCCAATTGAGCAATATATCTTTCAACAGCAGTTTTTCTTTTAGCTATTTCCGAATCAATATGCCTGAGATTGCAGATTCCCATAGCGGCTTGGAGTTCATTCATTTTACCGTTCCCACCTGGGTATTCCACTGCTTCGGGGCCCTCTATACCAAAATTCTTAATCTGATCAAGGATATGTCTTAATTTGGAGTCACTGTAAGCTAAGGCTCCCCCTTCAATAGTATTAAAGACCTTTGTAGCATGAAAGCTAAACATAGTGGCATCCCCAAAACAACCTATCCCGTCACCATTGTATTTTACGCCAAATGCATGTGCTCCGTCATAGATAACTTTTAGACCGTATTTCTCGGCCAGTCGATTTATAGATTCTATCTGACATGGATTGCCATACACATGTACCGGAATAATGGCACAGGTCTTTTCCGTAATCAATGTCTCTATTTTGTCTGAATCAATGGTGTAGTCATCAAACCTAATGTCACAAAAAACAGGTGTCAAGCCCTTTCTGACAATGGCATGGGTGGTGGATGAAAAAGTAAAGGGGGTTGTAATCACTTCTCCTGTAAGTCCAAAGGCCTCAAACACACTCTCAAGAGCAAAATGACCACTACTAAACAAGGTAACATTCGGCACTCCCAGATAATCAAGCAACTGGTGCTCAAACTGTTGATGCTTGATACCCATGTTGGTAAGCCACTTGCTGTCCCAGATGTCCCTTATCTCTTTCATGTATTCTTGAAAATCAGGCATGGATGATCTCGCTACTGGAATAATACTTGAATTTTTGTCCAATACAACCCCTCCTGTTGAAAACGACATCGAAATAGTTTCCATAAAACAAAAGGGACGATTCCTTTTGTTTTAAGTTTGATGCATTATAACCGCATATTCTGTTCATTTGTTGCGTATATTGTTATCATGTCATGAATTTTGTTCGATAGCGCCTGCAGCTGTTCATCCGTATCGGCCATAATATATATCCTTAATACAATTTGTTTTAGTGTTCCCAAATCTTCTTCTTGGATAATTGGGCTTTCTCTATCGATGATCAAAACATCAAAAACGCCTTCAAGAGATTTGACCTCATCCAAGCCAATTATCTCGCCTATTTCGCCGACACCGACAGAAAAATTCAATATGGCTGCTTTGGTTACATATTTAGGATTTATAAGGTCTTTTAAAGGACGATCGTACATCTTGCCTGACATTGAGTAGTTGACGATCATCTCCATCGGATTCAACCCATTCATCTTATGCATTATTTTATATTGCAAGGCACCACCAATTCGCAAACCCATTTCATAGAAAGTAAAGCTGTTTCCGTCACAAAAGCTCTGAATAAGGAAAGTCCCGTTTCGAATACCTATTGATTTATACATCAGCTGAACCTGTTGATCCATGGTACTCATATATAAATCCAAATATCTGGATGGGAAGCTGAAGCTCACAGGCAATGGCATCAAGCTTTTTCGGAAATGTCTGACCTCCCGATCCGCCATCATACTAAGCATAATCTCACCGTCTTGGGCTGTATAGTAAATAGCCACTTCCTGAGCGGATATATATTTTTCAATCAGTACCTGTTTAGTCTTTGAAAATATCAAGGCTTTCTCATAGCTTTTCTCCAACTCGTCAGCATTATGACAAATGGCTATTCCCCTTCCACCACTACTGTCAACAGGTTTCACAATCACGGGATAAACCAGTTTGTCAGAATCCCTGAATTTTTTGATATTAAAATCTTCATACGCCTTGGTAACTGGAATCCCAAAGTCCATACACAGCTTTTTAAACTGATCTTTATTTGAACATATCTCCCATGCATATTTTGAGTTGTAAAAGGGTAGCTTTAGCTTATCAGCTAATTCGATGGTTTTCGATATGTTAAACTCATTCTTTCCCGTTACAACAGCATCCACACCGTTGATCCTTGCCAAATCAACCAAAGTATCAACATCGCCTGTGCTAACCGACCAGGATTCATCAGCCAATCTCTTAGCCGGTGATGCCTCTTCACTAAGATAATCCGTCACAATCACGTAAGCCCCCATAGCTCTCGCATAATTGACTATATCAGCTGTTCCAGCGGGCTTTCCTCCCAAAACCAGCAATTTTCTGCCGTTAAAGTGTTCTTTCATGGTCTCATCCTCTGTCAACCAATACTATTTCTAAGGATTTTCAAAGCCTTCGTTACACGAGGAAACATTCTTTTAAGATAATTTTTGAATCTAACGTGCCTGATATCTGCATCATATTGATAGGCGGTATGCTGATTAATGTCATTCAGCATATTATCAAGCCTGTTATAATAATTTCTAGCTTGTTCTGCGTCATTGATCATACGGCTGGTCCATGAACCTGGAACACCTACCCGATAGGCAGACATGAACTCGTCGATATAAAAAACATCCCCACGGGTGGCCAAGTAGATTGCGAGTGGATAATCACCAACAGGTCCACCTGTCACGTAAGGCGGTTTAGTCTTTTCATATTCAGTCCTGAACAGCATCGTATTTGTAGCAAAAAAACCACCGCCACCTCTAATAATGTCACTAACTGAAAAGATTTTATCTCCCTGATGTGGTCTGACATGTCTCATCATCTTCTCATTATCAGCTTTGATTTTATAGGCAGCATGGACACAGAGACTGCATTCAGGATGGTTTTCCATATATGACACCTGTCGCTGCAGCTTGTCAGGATCGGTCCAATAATCGTCCCCCTCGCATATGGCAATGTATTTGCCTGTAGCTCTTTGTCTGTTGAAAGTTCCTACTTTAACGCCTTTAGTTTTTTGGTTCTCACTCTGATAGATCGGTCGGATGATATCGGGATAATTCTTTTCATAAGATTTGATAATATCAGCTGTACTGTCTGTCGATGCATCGTCATGGATCAGAACTTCATATTTAAAGTCGGTTTTTTGCATCATAAATCCTTCTAAAGCATCTGCAATGTATTTTTCATGATTATATGTGATGCAAGCAATGCTAACCATTATATCGTCATGCATATTCACAACACCTCACGTTCTTTTTCCGGCAAGTCTATCATCAGCATTTCAATATCCTTCTGAGATCTGACGCCATTTTTTTCGATAAGTAGTTCTACATCAGAGGTTTCACTTTTCAGCCAACTGACGATAGCTTTTGGCAGATTGACACCAGCCATATGGCTGAAAGGATATGGGCCTCCAAATCTTGGATTCATTTCCAAGATATATTTTTTTTGATCCGACACAAATACATCCACATCCAGATTGGCAATATGTCTCAATCTTTGACTTAATCTTCTGCCTAGCATTTTCAGAGCTTCATGATTCACCGTTTCAGCACTGTCTGTCTCCCCAGCCCGCATGGAATATTTGATTTTGCAGATCGTATTCCGGTAATCTCCCTTCAAATCGTTAATCACATCCAGTCCATACTCCTGACCGGTAAGCTTTTCTTGGATAACAACACCTTCATTGCTGTATCTAGACAGCTTTTCAACAAAAATCCCAAGCTCTGCATCGTTTTCGGCGATAAATAATCCGATGGACCCCATTCCGAATCGTGGTTTGACCACTAATGGATAATCGAGTGCTTTTCTCTGGATATCATCACGTGCCTGATCAATCGAAATGTACGTCTTGGGAGCATCAAAGCCATTGTCATTCAAGAATTGATACGTCTTCCATTTATCATGGCAGATTTCAACAATATTGGGATCTGAAACGATGACGGTTGTGCCAATAGTTTCGAAGCTTTTCTTATTGGCAGCAAGTACAGACAAATCCGGATCATATAGTGGAATCACTGCTTTAATCTTATGGTTTAAGCAATAATCCAGGAGAAAGGGGATATAAGATGCTTCACGAATTAATGGACTGACAACATGCTTGTCGGCATAAGCAAAGGCTGTGGACAAGCTATGGCTGTTTGCGGCATGGATTTCTCCGTCCCTTCCGATGGCTTCCTTGA
>DMAP01000369.1 GCA_003446975.1 Clostridiales bacterium
ATGCTTATTATCTTGGCTATTATAGCGAAGATCAGTTTAGGTGCAATTGAATAGAAGGTTGTTGGGATTAATGGGTTAATTGTATCATCTCTATAAAAATTTTGATTTTAGAGGACTCGTTAAGAGTCCTTTTTTTAATCGAAAACAGGAGGGTAAGAAAATGATAGTTGTTTTTAAAAAGGATGCGGACATCAAAGAAATTGAATTATTGAGGAAATCATTGGAGCAAAAAGGATTTCATATTCACGAGTCACTTGGTGAAAACCATTATCTTTTCGGACTCGTAGGGGATACGTCTATATTGGATCCCGGAATGCTTCGGGCACAAAGCATTGTCGACAAGGTTGTTTTTGTCCAAGAGCCCTATAAAAAGGCCAATAGACGATTCAATCCTGAAGACTTGGTGGTTGAAGTGGATGGCCACAAAATCGGTGGTGGTTTCTTTTCAGTCATCGCAGGTCCCTGTTCGGTTGAAAGCAGAGAGCAGGTGGTTTCAATAGCCCGCAGTGTGAAAGCGTCAGGTGCTGGAATGATGAGAGGAGGCGCTTTCAAGCCGAGATCTTCACCGTACAGCTTCCAAGGCATGGGAGCTGAGGGCCTGGATCTTCTTATCGAAGCAAAAAAAGAGACGGGTCTTCCCATCGTGACAGAAATCATGTCAGTCAGCCAGTTGGAGAAATACCATGAAATGGTTGATGTCATCCAAATCGGGGCAAGAAATATGCAAAACTTCGACCTTTTAAAAGAAGTTGGTATGCTGAGAAAGCCTGTTCTATTGAAACGTGGCATGTCGGCCACACTTGAGGAACTACTGATGTCAGCGGAGTATGTATTGGCGGGTGGCAACAGCAATGTCATCCTGTGTGAGAGAGGAATCAGAAGTTTCCAGAAGGAAACCAGAAATCTCCTTGATCTGAGTGCTGTGCCAATTTTAAAGAGCAAAACTCACCTGCCAGTTATTGTTGATCCCAGTCATGCGACAGGTATGTGGTCCTTGGTGGAGCCCATGTCCAAGGCTGCGGTCGCTGCAGGAGCTGACGGTTTAATCATTGAGGTCCATAACGATCCCAATAATGCATTGTGTGATGGCGACCAGTCAATCAAACCGGATAAATTCGATTGTCTGATGAAGAAACTGGAAAAATACCTTGCATTAGAAAACAAGATATTGAATTAAGGTGAAACTATGAATTTTAACGATATGAATATAACCATTGTTGGCTTGGGTATGGAGGGTGGTTCCTATGCTATAGCCATCAACCATTACATTAAACCAAAAAATCTCTTTGCCATTGATATTAACGAAAACATACTGATAGCTGCTGAAAAGCTGGGCGTTATACAGAAAGGAAGCACTGATCCTAAAGACATTCTGCCTCAATCGGATTTGGTGATCATGTGCATATACCCTTCTGATATCATTAGTTTCATCAAAATTCATATGCCTTTGTTTAAATCAGGCAGTATTATTACTGATGCTGCCGGTGTAAAAAGAAGTATCGTGAATGAAATCATCGACATCATTAGAGATGATTTGGACTTTGTGCCTGGCCATCCTATGGCTGGAAATGAATTCAAAGGATTTCTGTATGCAGATCAGAAGATATTCCATGGCAACAGCTATCTTATAACGCCAACTCAAAAAAACAGGGAAGAAAACATCTTGTTGATCGAACAGATGGCGAAACGCTTTGGCTGCTCAAAAGTTTATCGGACGGACATTGAAACACATGATTCGATGATTGCCTATGCAAGCCAATTGATGCATGTGATTGCTGTTTCTATCGTAAATAACGAAAATTTTTCCCATGATATAAACCAATTTATTGGCGGTTCCTTTAAAAGTGCCACAAGGGTGGCAAACATCAATCCGGACTTATGGACCGACGCCTTCATGCAAAACAGCGATAAGCTTATTGATCAGATTAATGCTTTTACAGATAATATGAATCTAGTGAAAAAAGCATTGGTTGAACAGGATGCCGATACAATTTACAGCTTCCTCGAAAAAAGCAGAATGAAAAGCAATGAATATGTAAGCCAATTTGAGTAATGTGAATCAATTGAAATAACTTGACATACCCCGTGGGGGTATGTTATATTTTTATGAAGGATGGTGACCAAATGACAGATATATCTTTAATAATAGCATTCTGGGCAGGCATGGTATCTTTTTTCTCTCCTTGTATCATTCCGATGATACCTGCTTATCTTTCATTTATATCAGGATCGATTTCGGATACAAAAACGAAAACATGGCTTAAGCCATTCTACCGAACCACTGGCTTTATTCTTGGATTTAGCATAGTCTTCATATTATTGGGAGCATCAGCCACAACTATCGGCAGGTTTTTATCCTTTAATTTCCTGGTATTTAGACGCATCAGCGGCATTGTCATCATACTGTTTGGATTGTTCATGTTGGATATCTTGAAAATTGATTTTTTACGAAGAGAAAGAAGATTGAAGGTTCCTAGGATTGTTGATAGCTATATTGGTTCTGTTTTATTGGGAATCGCCTTTGGCGCAGGTTGGACTCCTTGCATCGGAGCCATTTTAGGCTCTATCCTGGTATTTGCAGGCACACAACAAACACTGACTCAAGGCATTACCTTACTGGTGGCTTATTCGGCTGGTTTGTCGGTACCGTTCTTGCTAGCCTCCCTGTTTATTGGAAAATTTACAAGTCATTTAGAGAAAATCGAAAAGTTTTCTGGTATAATGAATAAAGTTGGTGGATTAATGCTTATCGTATTAGGCGTATTAATCTATACCAATAAGTTGGTTTATTTGATTGGATACTTATTATAGGCGGTGATAAAATGAAAAAATATTTATTAAAAAAAAGTCACAAACTTATTGGCTTAACACTGCTATTGATACTTTCTCTGGTGCTTTCATCCTGCACAACAACAGCAGATTCAACAACTCCAACACCAACCACTAGTCAACCGACCGACATGACATCTGAGACTGAAGAACCAGTTAGAGAGGTTGTATATGCTCCTGATTTCGAGCTTGAAGATCTGGATGGAAATATCGTCAAATTGGCAGATCTCAAGGGAAAGGACATATTTGTGAATTTTTGGGCTACCTGGTGCCCCTTCTGCGTTGATGAAATGCCTGATTTACAGCTGATTTATGAAAAATACAAGGATGAGGACTTTATCGTTCTTGCTATCAATGTTCAGGAAAGTGCGGAGAAAGCCAAAGGCTATTTGGAAGAAGCGGGCATCAATTTGCCTGTATTGCTGGATAAGGATTCAAGAATCGCAGCGTTGTATGGTGCCAACTCCATTCCTTTGACAATAGCCGTCAATAAAGAAGGCGTTGCTGTTACGGGCTACAGAGGAAAATTGACTTATGAGCAAATGGAAACCATGTATAAAATGTTATTGGATAGTAATGAATAATAAGGAGGTATGAAAAGTGAAATTACAAGTATCACAAGAAGCAGTAGAAGCATTGAAAGCAGTTCTGAAAGAAAAAGAAGAAACAACTAAATCAGTTCGAGTCAATATCGCAGGTTTTGGCTGAGGTGGCCCTAGATTGGGGCTTGTTCTGGACGAACAAAAGGAAACTGATGAAGTATTTGAGCAAGATGGTTTGAACTTCCTTGTAGGAGAAGAGCTGATGAGTTATCCCGGTTTTACCGTGGATTATACCAGTTCATTCCTAAGAAAAGGATTCACTGTCGATGTTATGGGATACACAGGCGGTAGATGCTGATGAAATGTCAAGGACTCTGAAAACTCAGAGTCCTTTTGATTATGCGAATCATTGTAACTTGCTTAACGCCTCTTCCATTCGGTTCATCCCTTCTATTATATTATCCATAGAATTGGAGTAGGAGATGCGAATATTGTCTGGAGCCTCGAATGCCGCACCGGTTACAACCGCTATTTTTGCTTCCTCCAACAAATAGTTTGCCATATCTAACGAATTGTTGACTGTGAAACCATTATATTGCTTGCCATAAAAGTGGCTGACATTCGGCATCACGTAAAAAGCGCCTTTTGGTGTGCTGCAATGGATATTTTTCATTTCATTGATTCTGCTGATAATATACTGTCTTCTCTTGTCAAACTCCTGACGCATTATCTCAACCGAAGCCTCAGAGTTTGCAAGAGCTTCAATAGAGGCGTATTGGGCTGGTGTATTGGGGCTTGTCGTTGTGTTCCCCTGGTAATCCGTCATCGCTTTGATAATCTCTGTAGGACCCACGGCGTATCCAATCCTCCAACCTGTCATGGCATATGATTTGGATACACCATTGATGGTGATGGTTTTTTCCTTGATCTCGGAGGACAATGCAGCAATACAGACATTTTCCTCAGCGTCATATAATAGTTTTTCATAGATTTCGTCTGAAATGATATAGAAATCATGATCAACGGCCAATTGACCTAGTTGTACCAGATCATTCTTGCTATATACAGCACCAGTTGGGTTATTGGGTGAGTTGATGATGATTGCTTTTGTTTTCACAGTGACGCTTTTTTTGATCTTATCAACATCCAGTCTGAATCCATCCTTTTCCTCCAATGCGACCATAATTGGTATTCCATCGGCAAGTTTAATCATCTCCACATAGCTTACCCAGCATGGCGTAGGTACTATTACTTCATCACCCGGATCTATAATTGCCATAAAAGCATTGGTTAGGGATTGCTTGGCTCCTGATGATACCACAACATCCTTGGGTGTATAATCCAGGCCATAATCCCTCTTGAACTTTCTGCAGATTTCTTCTCTTAGCTCAATCATTCCCGCAGCTGGTGTATACCTTGTCAATCCCAAATGATAAGCCTCTTCCGCTTTTTTTATGATGTTCATCGGTGTGTTGTAATCAGGTTCTCCAACATTGAACCCTATCACTTGAATGCCTTGTTTTTTCAAGTCTGATATTTTTGCTGATTGCTCAAGCGTTGCTGATGGTGTCATATTCTTGATTCTTTTACTGATCATGGTTACCTCTGATTTTTTGGTATTTTTATATAGTTTATTTTTCAACAGTTATGATGCTGCCAATTTTCAGTACATTGCTATATCTTCTGACTTCCTTTAGAGCATCGTCAATATTTTTTCGTTCCACCTCATGGGTTATAAAAACCAGCGGTGCAACCAGGTCATGCTTATATCTTTGAACGACAGAGGCCAAACTGATATTATTTTGTCCGAATATATTGGATATGTACCCCAGAACGCCTGGCTTATCAACCACATCCATTCTTATGTAGTATTGGGCATAACCCTTATTAACTATTGGGTACTTATTTGTTAAAGATTGTGAGGTTCTTTTAACGCCACAGGATTTCTCTTTCGCAATCGCAATAATATCGCCCAGTACCGCACTTCCAGTAGGCATCGCACCAGCTCCCTTGCCATACAACATTACTTCACCGACAGCATTGCCTTTCAGCAGCACTGCATTGTATTCATTTTTCACTGTTGCTAATGGATGTGTCTTAGGAATAAATGTTGGATGGACTCTCATCTCGATTTCGTTTTCTCTTTTCTGGGATGATGCGATCAGCTTTATGACATATCCGAGCTCGTCGGCATACTTGATGTCTTCTCTGGATATATAGGTGATACCTTCCTTTGGCACCTCATCCAAATCAATCCTCTGTCCAAATCCAATGTGTGTCAGTATGGCTATTTTGTAAGCTGCGTCATCACCTTCAACATCTGAAGATGGATCAGCCTCTGCAAACCCCATTTCCTGCTGACCCAGATGACAGAAAGGGGTCTTGAATTTGATCAAGCTGTCAAGGAAG
>DMAP01000193.1 GCA_003446975.1 Clostridiales bacterium
AGCCTCGTCTCAAAGAAGCTATTTGTATACTCCAAACGGGCCAAGGTGATCTGATTGATGCTTTGAAACAATTGAGGGAGGGGGTATTCAATCTTTGGCCTATGGCTGATCCTTTGGATGATCGTCGTGGCTACAGAAGAGGGGCGGATGACATTTTTCGTCACTACGGGATATGTCCTTCTAACGGTAATTTGGATAGTTGTACTTCTCCTGTATTGTTGAGGGAGTTCGCAGATGAATGTACGAGAAGATTTATTGTTAATGGATTAGCTATAAATGAACAAAATCAAATTCAACGGATAGCATCATGGATGTATTTGGCTTGTCCGCCACCCATTATAAGCCATGTACGAAGAAATTTACGAATGAATGTAGCCGACATATCTTCGGTTGATTTGAATACTATAGGATTGTGTTGGTGTGAAGCAGATGATATGAAGTCGTTTTTCTTTGCTTTAGAGAATCGGCTTCGCTTAGGCATCGTTGGAGTGAATAATTGGTTAAGGGCTTGCCGAGACATTGTTCGTTTTAGAGATGCTGCGCTGCATCCAGATATTATTCAGCGAAGAAATCTGGAATTAATCATGGCTAAAATTATCAGGATTTTGGATGGGGAAATACAACAAAATCATTTTAATGTGATATTTAAAAATTGTGTACTTACTTGCCTTTTTCTGTTGAAACGACGTAGATATGAAGATGATTTTTTTGATATTAATGGTGATGGTTGCTGTCTGCTTGTAAGCATTCTTGACAACCTTCTGATTCATGATCCGATAAATTTACATGATAATAACAAAGCTATTGTTAAGGTAACATTAGACTTTCTCAGAAAGAAAGGGAGCCTAGATATTTTGGATTCTAGTGTCTTGGAGGGGTAATTGTTTAAGCGACTGCTAGTCGTGGATCTATGATTGAATTTGTCGATTATTTATTTGGTAATTATGTCCGACTGCCTCAGCAGAATCTATGGTGGTGTTCGGTTCGGGTTCCCCCGAGGAACCATAGTAGCTTTGAAAGTTTTTACTCATCGATTGGAGTGAACCCACCTCATCGTCTCAATCCTATCTCATTTTTCGCTCCAACATCTCTTGTTGCCCTTCGTACCTATAACCCGTTATGTCACACTAAGCCGATTAGCTTGTCTGTAAGAAACTGACCCCTTCCAATCTTTTTTGTTCAATATTTTGCAACAACTCAATCTGGGTGTTAATTTCATTTTCATTCACCAGAACGATCTGCTGTTCTATAGCAGCCCTACCCCTATGTCCTTGTGTAAGCTTTAGCCTTTCTTTTAGGTAGAAAGAAAAGGCCGCTTTTACTTCAATCTCAGCGGCACCATTTTTCATATTGTAATCACATTCAACGCATTTTTTCTGGCTCGCTGACAACTTTGGATGGGGTGAGATGTGAAAACTAATGTTGTTATGCCAGAGAAAGTCATTGGAATGATCAAAATTTCCCGTCCTGATGTCGCCTGTCGACACAATCCTCCCCAAGTTAAAATCTATGTACTTTTTTTGTTTATGACATAATGCACGTACATGCCATCTCAAATCATTAAAACCAAGTGCGTGAGGTGATATCCAACGCATCGAAGGATCAGGATTGCTCATGGATTGGTATTCAACAGCCACAGAGCTACCAGAATGAATACATTGTAAAATTATCTTTAAAACATTTTCTTGTATTGCCCTTCCTGGGGCAGGGAGTTGATATGCAGTGGGCAGAGTTCCGCATGAGAACATTATTTTTTCTTCATCTAGGATTGCTATCTGCAATTTTGAAAGATAAGATTCACTTTTTCTTGAAGCATAAACCGGTTCAAACTCTACTGTTGCAATATACTGTTTGGCACTTTTGTCATAAGAAATATTTCCTGGGGCTTTTTCTTGATACATTTTGAAGTCTTTGGTTGCCTGGGGAATAGAAATGTCAAAATAATCAACAAGATCTTTTCTGCTTATTTTGGATTCCCACAACAATCTTGACTCTATAAACTCTAATCTTCTCTCTATATTCCATTTCATCAATAACACCTCTGCGTAAAACTAATAATTAAGCTTATATTTAATATATATCATATTTTATTTATGATTAAAATAGAAAAACGCGCACATTTAATATTCTTATTATAGTAAATATTGACTTATTATATTTTATATGTTATATGTTTTTTTTATATTAAATACTGCTATGTGCTCGTGTGGTTTGCAATTCACGATAAGTCTTGTGGCAAGCTCATTCTTCAACTCGTAAGGAGGAAAATCTGATGAATAATGCATGTTACTCGGCCGTGACCCCTCTAGTAACGAATATCACCACTCATGCTGTGTTGCGAATGGGGAGCAGGCGCATTCGTCCTGCTGATGTAGATATAGTTATTAATTACGGAAGGATGAGTTATGTGCGAGGTGCAGTGATTTACGCGATAGGGCGTAAGGAGATGGCGTTTTGTCAAAAAAAAGGAATAACCTGCCGCCGCGCTCAAGGGTTGCAGGTGGTCTGTGCCCCAGATGACGATACCGTTATCACGGTATATCGAAACAATGACTTCAAGGGGTTGCGATATAGCACAAACAAAAAAACAGCCAAAAAGTTCTATAATTAAGAGCCAAATGGCTAGCATGTCGCAACCAAGGAGACGGTTTGCAAAAGCTTGATGACAAAATACTTTATTCAGCGTCGGACATTGTCAATTTTCTTGAATGCGAGCAGCTCACAACGCTTGACATCATCGACCTGGACACGCCTTTGCGCAAGACTGAAAATGATGAGCAAGCAAAGCTCATTCAGGCAAAGGGATTCGCTCATGAAGCCAGTTTTGTTCAGGAGTTGAAGGGTCGCCACGTTAGCTTCGTGGATATTGCTCAAGCCAACAGTAACCTTAACCAGAAGATACATGCGACCCTTGATGCCATGCGATCAGGAGTTGAGATCATTTATCAGGCAACACTGCAGGATGGTTGGTTTATCGGTCATGCCGACTTTCTCCNNAATTCAGTTACGAGGTGCTTGACACTAAGCTTTCTCGGAAGACCAAGGGGAAATTCCTTATCCAGTTGGCATTTTATACGGCAATAGTTGCAAAAGTACAGGGTGCTGAGCCACTTATGATGCATGTTATCCTTGGCGATCATACGGTAAAAGGTTTCTTGTGTGCGGATTACAGCCGGTACTTCAGCGCTCTGGTACAACGTTTTCTGGCACGTATCCATCAGTCAGACACCGAGACCTATCCCGACCCGTGCGGTCACTGTGAACTTTGCAAGTGGCGCGGACTATGTGAAGAAAAACGGCTCAACGATGACCACCTCTGCCAGGTTGCCAATATCAGGAAAACCCAGATGAAGAAACTGCAAGCAGCAGGTGTGCATACTTTAGAAGCACTTGGCCAGCTTTCATTGGACGTTAAAATTCCGAAAATGGATTGGAAGACACTGGATAGAATTCGTGGTCAGGCTGCATTACAGCTGAGAGCCCGACAGGGTGGTCAAAAGCAGCTCGAAATCCTCCCCCAGGAGCCACATCGTGGATTTGTACGTCTACCACGCCCTGAT
>DMAP01000429.1:0-7277 GCA_003446975.1 Clostridiales bacterium
AATCGCTGCTTTCTTTTCTATTAGCTGAGTAATTTTTTCATTTGGCAATTTCGTTACCTCCTCATATCTTTTATAAATATTACTAATTAAAAATACTAATAATTTCAGAAAAAGTCAATAAACTCTATTTATATAATGATATTTTCTTAATTATGCGTATTCAATTAACATGTTATTCAATAATGCTTTCTTTTATTAATTTTTGAATTTTAGCCTGATTCATATGCAACTTGCTTTTAAGCAATTCTGATGTGTGTTCTCCCAGCAACGGCGAAGGTTTCCTTACAGCATATGGCTCCTCCACGAATTTTATCGGAGAATTAGGCATAATCAACTCGCCTGCTTTTGGATGAATGACTTTGACCAACATATTTCTGGCCTTGACCTGTTCGTTTTCAAACAACTTGTCAATTGTATTAATGGGGCTGTTCGGTATTCCTGCATCATCTAGACTTCTCTGCCATTCTTCAGTCGAATATTCTATAAATATCTTGTTGAGTATTGGTTTTAACTCGTGATAGTTCTCAATCCTTTTTTCATTGTTGTAAAACCTATAGTCGTTTATTAAGTTATCTCTGTTGACCAATCTGCAGAAATCTGTCCATATATTGTCATTTCCTATTGCAACCATTATTTCACTGGTTCTTGTCATATATGTCTCAAAAGGTGCTATCGAAGAATGCCTATTGCCAATAGGCTCAGGAATCTCTCCTGTCAAATTGTACCGCATAATAGCATTTTCGAGTATGGAAATCTGACAATCCAATATTGATATGTCGATTCTTTCTCCGTAACCCCTTTCTTTGCGTCTGTACAATGCACCCATGATGCCAATCACACCATACAAGGCAGCTGTTGTATCCCCTACTGGAGCACCTACTCTAGTAGGACTTCCATTCTCCTGGCCAGTGATACTCATAATTCCGCTCATTGCTTGTATTACTGCATCGTATGCCGGTCTTTCTCTGAAAGGGCCATCTTGTCCATAGCCTGATATGGAACAGTAAATGATGTCATTATTGATAGTCTTCACTCTTTCATAATCGGTTCCAAGTTTTTCCATGGTTCCGGGTTTGTAGTTTTCCACAACCACATCAGCATTTTTTGCCAGTTCTTCAAAAATGCCAAGACCTTCAGGTGTTCTTAAATCAATAGCCATGCTTTTCTTGTTTCGGTTAACACTCATGAAGTAAGCACTCTCACCGTTTACAAAAGGTCCAAACGCTCTAGAATCATCTCCTTTTCCGGGTTTTTCAATTTTTATGATCTCTGCACCCATGTCACCTAATATCATCGTGCAGAACGGGCCTGATAATCCTTGTGTCAGTTCTAAAACCTTAATCCCATTTAATACTCCCACTTAATCACCTCCTTACAAAAAACAAAAACAAGAAAATGGCAAACCATTCGCTTGTTCTATCTACTATTTACTCTATTTCAAGCTTTATTCAACTTTCAGTCAATCCTAAAAGATAATCTATTTACTCTATACTATATATTCTATTATCTTTTTGTTTAAAGGATGTGCATAACCACATGCTATAATCTATCATATCGTTAAATGGATGTCAATATGATTATGCCTAGTTTTTTGCAATCTTTAGATACTTAAACCGTATAGATATCCTTAGATATTCACATATCCAAGACCTAATCGGCTATGGTTTGATAAAATGTGGTACGCCGAATTTCCATACATGGCGACAGATATCCAATGCTCACTTCGAACTATAGCAATTTTAATATGCAGATTGGCATCCAACGGCATATCCAACATCAAGCCGCGACCTGCCTCTTGGGCAGCATGAATCAAACCATGAACATGATGGGCTTCTTTATCAATGACGTCAATATTCAATGCCGCTCCAACACAGGAATTGATTATTTTCTTTTTCAAATCTCTTCCTGATCCCGCTACTTCTGTTATGACAACCTTGAGCCCTAATTCTTCAATGTATTCTTTGACGTACAACTCTCTGGTTTTGCTTTCAAGCATGGAAATAAACACAGCCGCTTTTCCTATGTCCACTTTGCCATCTTTGGTTATGGTTTCTTTAATAAAATCTTTATTCATCTAAAGTGTGTCTCCAATATCATTTTATTAGTTTATTCAAAAAGTAGCTTACTGTTGAAACCGATCCCCCCAAAAATGTCCCCCATGCGATATCTATCAGGGTTACTTTTAATGGCCAGTCTTTCAATGTTGCAAGATTGGTCAAATCATAAGTCATATAAGTAAAGAAGCCGAAAATCGCACCCATTCTAAGTGCATATGACAGTCCCTCTCCTTGCAATGCTGGATGGACCGCAAAATAAACCAATCCTAATATATAAAATACATAGAACAATCCCGCTGCCAACCAGTTGACTTTTTCACTCATAAGATGCCCTATATTGTTGCTATAAATGTTTTTTGCAATCAATCCAAGCCATATCAAATCTACGATAAAAAAAACGATGAGCGTAATCAGATATATCTTCCCAAATTGAGCCATAGATACTCTCCTTATAAATGTTTATCAAAACACCAATCCCTTTATCAATGCTTGAATGATCTGTTTGCAGGATAGGATTTCATTCAGAGCATTCAGACTTTGACCTACTTCTATATAACCATTGTCCACATCTCCATCAACAAATGCCTTATTATACACACCTTTCATTTTACCTGTCAAAGCTTCTCTAGGCGCATCACTGTATTCCAATGCTAAATATTCATCGGTAAATTTATTTCGTATACCCCTTGCATCATGTCCGATGGTATGACCTAAAACAACTGAGTCCATGTCTGTAGCTTCTATGATTCTATGTTTTACATTGATATGAGCTGGACATTCTTCTGATATTAAAAATGCAGAGCCTATCTGAACACCCTCGGCACCCATGGCAAGAGCAGCTTTCAACCCTCTCGAATCTGCTATGCCACCGGCTGCGATAACGGGTATGTTAACATTAGGCACGATATTGGTCAATAAAGCCATTATGGTATGTCTTCCGATATGACCTCCAGCCTCCATGCCTTCGGTGACCATAGCGTCTGCTCCCGCTTTCTCCACTTTAAGTGCCTGTTTCAAATTTGCTACAACTGGTATTGTTATGATTCCGAGTTTTTTCAATCTGTCAATATATGGTATCGGATTCCCAGCACCGAAGGTGACAAAAACTGGTTTTTCTTCGCATACAACATCTATTATTTCATCTTTGTCTTCTGCTGCCAAGACAATGTTGACACCAAATGATTTATCTGTCAATTTTCTGGCTTTTCTTACCTGTTCTTTGACCCATATTGCATTGTGACCGCCGGCGCCTATGATTCCTGCACCACCGGCATTGGATACAGCTGATGCTAACACAGCATCGGTGATAGCTGCCATTCCGCCTTGTATGATTGGGTATTTTATATTTAGTAGTTTTGTTAATCTTGTTTGCATGATTCACTCCTAAGTTAGTTCTTGGTCTAATTAATTCTATGTGTTTCCATTAATCGTTGCTTTTCAGACCATAAATCAAAAGAAAGATTTACGAAATATCTGTCAGGGCTTTCAAACCTAAACAAATCATCCCACAGCTTTGACATTTCAATCCTGAGATTCTCTCTGATTGCCTCTAATGTCGGCAAAGCATAGATTAATTTGCCATTCTCAAATATTTTTACCTGCAGTTTTTTAGCTGTAAAGTTTCTTGCTGTTTTGCTGATCCAGGGTGATATTGGGTCAAAAAGTTTATAGGGTTCTGAAATTTCCTCATCCTTAAAGGTTATCAAATCAGCAAATGCATTTCCGTTTCTGTTGTCACAAAGTCTCCATACTTCTTTGAATCCTGGATTTGTCACTTTCACAACTTCCTCACTAAGCTTGATTCTCGGGCTGATTTTCCCATCTTTTTCAACAGCTACCAGTTTATAGACCCCACCAAAAACAGAATCTGATTTCGCCGTAATCATTCTCTCTCCAACACCGTAGTAGTCAATTGGAGCTTTCTGTATCTCCAACTCCCTAATTGTATACTCGTCCAATGAGTTTGAAACAGTTATCGTCGCTTCGGGAAAGCCTTCATCATCCATCATTTTTCTGGCTTGTCTTGATAGATATCCCAAATCGCCACTATCCAATCTGATTCCCTTTTTACTGTCTTTATCCATGCTTTTGAATACGTTTATCGCTTCGGGAATCCCTGATTTTAGAACATTGTAAGTATCAACCAACAGCACCGCACTTTTGGGATATGCTTTAGCGTATGCCTCAAAAGCTGTTTTGTCATCTTCAAAAAATTGAATCCAGCTGTGGGCCATCGTCCCAATAGCCGGTATATTAAACATCTTGGCTGCCAACAGGTTGGATGTTCCAAAGCAGCCCGCTATATAGCATGCCCTTGCGCCAAAATCTGTAGCATCAGCACCATGAGCTCGCCTCGCCCCAAAATCCACTACTGGTTTACCGTTTGCAGCTCTTACAATCCTGTTGGCTTTCGTCGCTATAAGGCTTTGATGATTTAAAGTCAGCAATAACATGGTTTCTATTATTTGAGCCTCCATTACCGGCGCTCTTACTGTAATAATAGGTGTGTTTGGAAATACCGGAGTTCCCTCTGGAATTGCCCAAATATCTCCTGTGAACTTGAAATGTTTCAAATAATCTACAAACTCATCTGAGAATATCTTCATATGCTTGATATAATCCAGATCTTCTTGTGAAAATTTAATATTAACCAAATAATCTATAAACTGTTCAAGTCCTGCAGTTATTGCAAATCCACCATTATCAGGAACTTTTCTATAATAGTAATCGAAATAAACAATATGGTCTTTAACACCATTTACAAGATAACCGTTGGTCATCGTCAGCTCATACAGGTCAACCAGCATGCTCAAATTTTTCTTATGTTTCCATTTAAGATTTTCCATATTACGCCTCACTCCCCCGAGAATTAGTATCATTATATATTAAAACCATTATCTTTTCTATAAATAGGTGGAAATAATTATAAAATATTAAATAAAAACAAAGGATCGATTGCTCGACCCTCATTTAAAGCTCAATCTTCAGTATAAAGTTTATGCAAGTAATTGTGTCAAATCATCTTCAACATTTGTAATGCTATTAATTCCGAAAGTTTCAACCAGAACTTTAGCAACATTTGGTGAAAGGAAAGCAGGAAGCGTTGGTCCAAGCTTTATGTTTTTTACTCCCAAGTATAGCAAAGCCAGAAGAACTATAACGGCCTTTTGCTCGTACCATGCAATATTGTATGCTATTGGTAGATCGTTGATATCATTCAACTCAAATACTTCCTTCAGTTTCAATGCAATTACAGCTAAAGAATATGAATCGTTGCACTGGCCCGCATCCAACACTCTTGGTATGCCACCTATGTCGCCTAAATCCAATTTATTGTATCTGTATTTAGCACATCCAGCTGTAAGAATGATAGTGTCTGTTGGAAGTTTCTCAGCAAATTCAGAATAGTACTCTCTTGACTTCATTCTTCCGTCACAACCGGCCATGACAAAGAATTTCTTGACCGCTCCTGATTTTACTGCATCAACAACCTTGTCAGCAAGGGCAAACACTTGAGAATGAGCAAAACCACCAACAATAGCTCCTGTCTCTATTTCTGAAGGAGAAGAAAGTCTCTTTGCATGCTCTATGATTTGTGAAAAGTCTTTTTTCCCCTCTGCGTCAGGATTGATATGTTTACATCCCGGGTAACCTGATGCTCCTGTAGTATATATCCTTTCAACATGATCAGCTTTTGGCGGCACTATGCAGTTTGTCGTGAATAGAATCGGTCCGTTAAACGTCTCAAATTCCTCTTTTTGCAGCCACCATGAGTTGCCATAGTTTCCAACAAAATTGTCATATTTCTTAAAAGCCGGATAATAGTTTGCAGGCAACATTTCCCCGTGGGTATAGATATCCACACCAGTTCCTTTGGTCTGCTCCAGCAGCTGTTCCATGTCTTTCAAATCATGTCCTGAGATTAAAATAGCCGGATTGTTTCTGACACCTATATTGACTGATGTTATCTCAGGATTCCCGTAGGTCTCTGTATTGGCCTTATCCAACAATGCCATGGCTTCTACCCCAAATTTTCCTGTCTCGAGTGTGAGCTCAACCAGTTCATCTGCGCCCAATGTACTATCAAGTGTTGAAACAAGAGCTTTACTTATGAACTCGTAGATTGCTTTGTTCTCATATTTAAGATTATAAGCATGCTCGGCATAAGCAGCCATACCTTTTAGTCCATAGATTATCAGTTCCCTTAAGGATCTGATATCTTCATTTTCTGTTGCCAGAACGCCAACTTCTGATGAGAACGATTTTGCTTTCATCTCTTCATCACTATCTGCAAACCATTCAACACAATCATGCATGCCAGAAAGATCAATATTTTTAGCAACAAGAGCCCTTTTCATTTCCTCTCTTAATGCTAACCCTGTTCTAATCTGATTAAGGATGGTCTGATCATCAAAGTTTGCATTGGTTATAGTCGANNTCATAAACAAAGATGTCATTGTGTAATGATTGTTCTCTGGAAAATCTATTCCCACCGATTTTCCTTTTTCAGCCAAAACTGCAATCCCTTTGACTGTATAAATCAACAAATCCTGTAAACTAGCAACTTGATCAGTTTTTCCACAGACTCCTCTAATTGTACAACCTGTTCCTTTTGAAGCTTCTTGACATTNNGACATTGATAACAAAACATGCTCATAAACAACCTCCTGTTTTTGTATTTCTTAATCATTATAAAATAACAGATTGAAAACATTTGTAACATCTGTTACTAAAAAACAAAAGTCATAAAAATATTTGTCAGATATTTTATGACTTTTATTTCATTACTTCACCAAATCATAGCCTTATTTTCATAATATCTTCTTTTAGGCGATTAAGATCTGCTAGAAAATCTTCAATATCATGCTCATGCTCCAGCTCATCATTTAAAATGGTCTTAGCCATCTGATTGGTTGCATAATCTTTTCCTTCGGTAAATGCTGCGATGTCCTGATACCTTTGAATCGCACATCTTTCACCCTCAAGATTCTGTTTCAATATTTCTTCCACATATGGGTCTACGGGCTCCTCATATGCACATTTTGCATACTCGGTCCATTTGTTCGGATTTAAAATTGGTGTGCCACCCAATTGTATAATTCTATCCACAACTAGTACTGCATGCCCCAACTCTTCCGTTGCATGTAAAAGCAACTCAGGTTCTATTTCGCTTCTCATTGGTCCTTCTAACAATCTAGCGCCTATCCAATACTGATAATA
>DMAP01000429.1:7305-23222 GCA_003446975.1 Clostridiales bacterium
ACAATAGCTACTGCTTTTTTTCCCATAATTAAACCTCCTTTAAAAATACAAACATTTTGCAAACAAATACTCATCTTTGATTATACCTGTTTTTGCAATTACTTTCAAGGGAAGCAGTCTAATAGGTATGAACTACTTAGTTTAATTATTTGTTTACATATGAATCCGTTCTATTGTAGATACTTAAACATTATAATATAATGTACGATATACCATTTTTATGGAGGATTGGATATGATTGACTCTTTGAATGATGTTGCCAACAATGAACTGCTCAAGGCTATTATTGAACGTTTAGATGCGGTGGTCATAAGCGACAAAGATGGTCGTTATGTCTATGTCAACAATAATTGGACTGAGTTGATGGGTGGTGTGACTTTAGATGAAGTTAAAGGTTTGTATGTTCATGATATGGTGCCTGAGACAAAAGTTGACGAAGCAATCCAAACCGGTAAGATACTGACAGCTAATGATTTGACCATAAGAACAAAAAACGGAGATGTAAAAATGTTTTGCACTTATATACCTATTTTCAGTGAGGGGGCTGTTGTAGGATGTTTTACCTATACCGTTTTTAGAGGTATGGATGAAGCTATGAACTTTGTTGCTCAAGTCAATGGTCTTATGAATAAAGTTGAATATTACAAGAAAGAGTTGAAAGAGATAAGGGGAGCTAAATATAGCATCAATAATATCATAGGAAACAGTTGTGCCATCAAGAGAGTAAAAAGTGACATATTTAAAGCCTCTAGATCCCTGTCCAATGTTTTGATTGAAGGAGAAACGGGAAGCGGTAAAGAACTGGTGGCTCACGCAATTCACGATTTAAGCAATCGGATGGATGCTCCCTTCATCAAAATCAACTGTGCTGCCATTCCCGGAGAACTGTTGGAATCGGAATTTTTCGGTTATGAATATGGTGCATTCACAGGTGCCAAAAAAGGTGGTAAAGAAGGAAAGTTTGAAATGGCACACACAGGGAGCATTTTTCTAGATGAAGTAAATCATTTGCCATTAGTATTACAGCCAAAAATTCTCAGGGTTCTTCAGGAAAAAGAAATTGAACCTTTAGGTGGAAAAACTAGTGTTATGATTGACACAAGGGTTATTGCTGCCACAAATGTCCCATTAGAAAAATTAGTTAAAGAAAAAAGGTTTAGAAGTGACTTGTTTTATAGATTGAATGTTTTAGTTATTAGAATACCACCATTAAGGGAAAGAAAGGAAGACATCCCCTTAATTGCCGACAGTTTGCTGGCTAGACTTAACTTCCAGATGGGAATGAGTGTACCTGGCATTTCTAATCATGCCAAAGAAAAGCTAAAAGAATATGATTGGCCTGGTAATATCAGGGAGCTTCAAAATGTTATTGAAAGAGCCATGAATACGGTATGGTGTGATACCATCGAATGGTCCCATCTGTCGGACTATTTTATAAGCAGACAAACTTTCAAGCATAATCCAAATAATAACCGACAAGATTATGAAATCAAAACTCTAAAGAGAAATATGGAAAAAAATATAATATGCTCTGCCATTGAAAAATGTGGTGGCAATAAAACAGAAGCGGCAAAAATGCTGGGGATATCACGTACTATGTTATATAAAAAAATTAGGGAATATCATTTTGAATAGGTGTAAACAATAATTTACGTTAACTTTTGTTTACAGAAATCTATGTTATAGTTATATCAGTCTCACAAAATTATAATCGTACTGATTGTAAACATTTGTTTACGATTGGCGTTGCCTTTAGACTGCAGGTAGTATTGAAAACGTTTGTATTCAATACTTTCTGCAGTTTTATATATTGGCATAGTTTTTGCTAATGATATAAATGACTAATCCCAAGGGGGTGATTTGAAAACATAGGTCGTACAACTTGAAGTGCAAAAGTTTTACTCGGTTTTAAAAAATTTAAAAGGAGTGATTTTTTTGACTATTAATTTTTCTTTAATGCTCATGTTTGCATTATTTGGAGCTATGCTATTGTATGGCGGTTATGTGTCCAGAAAATGGATTAATGATTCTTCTGATTATCTCCTGGCAGGTAGAGAAGTCAGTATGTTAATCAATGTTTTTGGTGTTGCTGCTATAGGTTTTGCCGGCACATCCATTACACTTTGTCCCGGATTTACCGTCCTATACGGTATTGAAGGCGCTCTTATGTTTGGTGTTGCTTACCTGCTCGCAGGACTTTTATTGTATGGTGTTATTTTTGCTAAATTTATTAGACGCTGTGGTGCGCAAACGCTTCCGGAATGGTTGGAAATGCGGTTTGATTCAAGAACTCGAACGATTGTCACAGTTACAACTGTTTTGGGATTACTTGGGATTCTAGCAAATAATGTTGTGTCCATGGCAATAACCGTTTCGGGTTTTACAGGTTGGAATTATCTAATCACAACCTCTATTGTCTATGCATTATTTTTGATTTTTACCTATGCCGGTGGATTTTGGGCTGTAACACTGACTGATTTTATGCAGATGATCATCGGTCTTGTCGCTCTCCCAGTTCTACTAATCGCACTAATGATGAAGTTTGGTGGTCTTGGTGCTACAATTGCCAATTGGCCGGGCCCTCTAGGCGCTTATCAAGCTGGTATAACAGGTGTTTCAATGCCCGTCTGGTCTCTAAAATACCCTAGTTATTTCACTCTCTTTCTTTTATTTGCAATGTTCCTAGTCTGGGGAAATAATTACTACTGGCTTAGAGTAGCATCCTGCAGAAGTGAAAGAGTTGCTAGAAGATCATATATATATGCAGCCTTGCTATTACTACTTGTCAATTACTCGATACTTTACGTTGTTGGAATATACTCAGGAACGCATATGACGGATGTATTTGCTGGTGGCGTAACCCCTATGGCTGCTTTTGGAGTTGCTCTTAGAGGTGTGTCGCCTGTTGTTGCTAGCTTTGCGCTTCTAGCTGCATTGGCTGCTTCCGTATCAACTGCTACAACTGCACATATGGGTGCAACTTCGACGACTGTCAGGGATATTTACGGCAAACTCTTCAAGCCAAATGCAGGCCCTAAAGACCTGATTAAACCTTCCAAAGTGATTATGTTAATCTTGGGTGTACTGGTATGGTTTCTGTCCTTCTATCCAGGTGGCCCCACTTATTTATTTGCCTTTGCGAACGCTTGGCTTGGACCTCCTGCAGTACTGGTTTTCTTTGGTGCCTTCTGGCCAAGAATTACAAAAGATGGCGCTTTCTGGGGCGCTATCATCAGTATAGCTTCCATGATGGTCGTTACAGTTCTAGATTTGACTAAAATCTGGTCTATATCAGCATACATGCATCAAGGTGTATTCGGTGTAATCATTACATTAGCTCTAACTGTGGGTATCAGTCTACTAACAAAACCTAATTATTACGGTGAAAGCAATTGGACTTTAAAACCAAACAGCGAAATTGAAGACTCAAGTTTGTCCGATTTTGAAGAAAAAGTACTGGATCTCATAAGAAAAGGCTATGATACGATGGGTGAAATTACCGATTACCTCGGGGTTGATTCAAGCATCAGCAATAATGCTATTGAATCATTGGATCAAAAGCGTTTTATCACCAGAGATTCGAAAATAGGTTCAGGCTTCTTTAAATTCGAGATTACTGAACAAGGCAAAAAGAAATTAAAAGCGCTCAATGAAACAGAAGCTAATCTAGTTGATAAGGGACTAACTTTAGAAGAGCTCCAATTATTACATGCTGTTGCAAGTGGAAAAGATGCTATCTACGAATATGCACGGGAAACTGGTATGTCGTCCCTGAAATTCTCTATACTTTCAGCAAAACTGATCAAGAATGGGTTTTTAAATGAAGGTGGTCTAATGAAAAGGACAATCTCCATGACCGAAAAAGGTACTGAAATTCTATCTTGAAATCCTGAAATTTATGCCGGTTGCAGGTTTCATCAGCAATGACTTGCGACCGGTAGTTAAGGAGTGATTTAAATGAACAAATGGAAGATTTATCCTATGATTTTTGGTTGGATTGAATGTCCAAAAAATTTTCTTACAACAGGATTAGATGCCGAACTTATAATTAAAATACCTTATCTTGGTTATTTTCTGAATAATGGCACAAATAAGGTATTGATAGATAACGGGATTAATTCAAAATACATTGTGGATGGCAAAGCCTGGGCAGGTCTACCAGCTGGTGGGGGAGAAGATTATATAGCTTCTGCATTTGAAAAAATTGACGTTGATATGTCAGAGATTGAAACTGTAATCTACACTCATTTACATAATGATCATGCAGGCAACTGTCATCTTTTTCCAAACGCTGTCCATATATTTCAAGATGCGGAATGGAAAGAACTTCTTGACCCGCTCCCATCAATGAAAATTAGAGGTGATTTTGATCAAAGTCTAATCTCAACCATGAAAAGATTGAACTGTCAGAGAGTTGTTGGCGATGCTGAAATACTGGAAGGTTTATCTCTGATTCTTACGCCTGGGCATACTGCTGGTAGTCAATGCATCATAGTAGAAACAGCAAAGGGTAAATATCTGATTTCAGGTGATACCATACATATCAGACACATAGCTTATGGACACCTTAATACTCTAAAGACAATGGATAATAATATAATCGAAGTAACCCCAGCACCAAAGGAATGGGATGAAATTTCACCTTCTTCCCTAGTCTACGATCACTATGCTTGGTATCGTTCCATTTACAGAATCAAATCTATGTTTAAAAATCCCGAGTATGTGTTAACAGGACATGGCCCTTATTTGGTCCACAACATATTCGGTTAACTAAATTGGAAAAGTAAGGAGAATAAAATGGGAAAATATAGAATAGTTGACTTAGCTGTCATGACAGATCCTGCTTCATGTGAACCGGAAAAAGCTGAATTTGACAGAATTTATCATGAAGATGGCGCTAGACAGGCGGCAGGGTTTTTTGGCTTGNNAAATGCTTTGGGCCAATGGGAGTGTGAAACTTGGTGAACACACAGGCACTCATCTAGATGCACCTATACATTATGCCCCAACTTCTGAGGGAGTTCCCTCCAGGACCATCGATCAAATCCCCTTGGAATGGTGTTTTGGAGATGGTGTTGTACTTGATTTTCATAATAAGCCAACAGGTTATGCCATTACAGAACAGGACATTTTGACAGAACTAAAGAGAATAAATTATACACTTAAGCCTGGAGATATTGTTTTGATAAGAACAGATGCCGACCAATACCTGTATGATGAACGTTATTTTTCGATCCACGCTGGTATGTCAGCAGATGCGACACGATTTTTGTGTAAAAACGGGATCCGTGTAATGGGAATTGATGCTTGGGGATGGGACATCCCGTTTAGTTTTCTGGTAGAAAAATATAAAGAGACCGGTGACAACTCAGTGCTATGGGAAGCTCATCTAGTAGGCAAAGAATATGAGTATTGTCATATTGAAAAGTTAGCCAATCTAAAAGAGCTCCCTGCCACAGGATTCAAAGTAGCGGTGTTCCCTGTTAAGTTAAAAGGTGGAACTGCAGGCTGGTGTAGGCCTGTAGCAATATTTGAAACTGAATGACTTCAAGATATAAAAGTGAGAATATCCTTACCTAAGTATTCTCACTTTTATCTTTATCAACTTTTTTATCATAAGACTATCTATATACTTCGAAAAGTCCCGCTGCTCCCATACCGCCACCGATACACATGCTGACCAGTCCATATCGGTTATTGCGCCTTTTCATTTCATGGATCAGCTTAATTGTCAGGTAAGTACCTGTGCATCCAAGAGGATGGCCCAAAGCTATAGCACCGCCATTGACATTGACGATTTCCTTGTTCAATCCTAAAGTATTGATACATGCAATTGCTTGAGCAGCAAAAGCTTCGTTCAATTCAATCAGGTCTATCTGACTCAACGTCATGTTTGCCAGCTTCAGTACTTTCGGAATTGCTTCAATTGGACCTATTCCCATCACTTCAGGGGCAACCCCTGCTACCGAAAATCCTATGAAACGAGCTATAGGATTGATGTTTAAAGCTTCAGCCTTCTCTTTGGACATGACCAGAACAAACGCAGCACCATCACTCATTTGCGAGGCGTTTCCCGCTGTAACCGTACCCCCTGATTTAAATACAGGGTTGAGTTTTGCCAATGCATCTTTTGTCATGTTCTTCCTGACACCTTCGTCCATTTTGAATAAGACCTTGTATACACCAGGGTTGCCATTTTCATCAGCGTTTGGTTGAATTGTCTCAATAGGGATAATCTCATCGTCAAATTTTCCTTCCGAAATTGCTCTTTCTGCCTTATTGTGACTTAGTGCTGAAAACTCATCCTGCATATCTCTGGTGACACCATACTTTTCTGCTACTCTTTCAGCGGTATGTCCCATTGAAATATAGACATTGGGATTATCCACCATCAACCCTGGATCTGGATGATATACGTTCCCACCCATGGGAACGAAGCTCATGGATTCAACCCCACCTGCCAATACGATTTCACACTGGCCGGCTAAAACAGCATTTGCTGCGGTGGCAATAGCTTGCAGGCCAGAAGAACAAAATCGATTAATGGTGTGAGCTGGCACATTATCGGGTACTCCAGCTTTAAGGGATATGTTTCTAGCCATATTTAATCCCTGTTCTGCCTCCGGCATGGCACAACCAACGATGACATCATCTATCATACTCGTATCGAATCCTGGTATCTGGTTGAAGACTCCTCTTAAAACTTGAGCACCAATGTCTTCAGGCCTTGTATATCTCATTGTTCCTTTTGGTGCTTTACCAATAGGTGATCTGCCCATGGCCACTATAACTGCTTCTCTCATCTAATTCACCCCTAATTCCTTAATGGTTTACCTTTCTTCAACATATAATCTATTCTTTCCTGTGTTTTCTTCTCCCCACACAGGCTTATAAAAACTTCTCTCTCCAAATCCAAAATCATATCCTCTGACATCATCGCTCCAGGGACAACATTTCCGCCGGTCAATATATATGCCACTTTATCGACCAGATAACCGTCATATTCAGAGATAAAACCACCTTCTCTCATGAAAGAGACCACATTTTGGAGAACTGCTCTTCCTGTGGAACCTGTCACAGCAATATCTTTTTTAAGTTTAGGTCTGAATCCCGAATCATAAAGATGAATGACCTCTTTCTTGGCTTCATCTACCAGGTAGTCTTGATTCATTACTATTCTGTCCGATAGGCTAAGATATTTTTTATTCAAAGCATCATGGGCACTGCTGGATACTTTAGCCATGGCAATCATTTCCCATCCTGCTTTAAGATGATATATTCTTTCAGACATGGTGCAGTTTCCAAGATCACCAGTATATCGCCAAAGTATCTCTTTCGTTCCCCCACCTCCCGGAACCAATCCCACACCTAGCTCGACCAATCCCATATAGGTTTCTGCATGGGCTACCTGTCGGTATCCGCTCATGGCGATTTCAGCACCGCCACCCAGCGTCATGCCATGTGGACAGGTAACAACCGGCTTTTTGGCATATTTTATTGTCATGGTCGCATTCTGCAGACCGAAGATCAATTTCTCCAATTTATTCCAATCTTTAGCCAAGGCTATCTCGGCAACCATCATCAAGTTGGCACCTGGTGAAAAATTTTTGTTATGATTTCCAATAACAAGGCCCTTGTAGTTCCCCTCTTCCACAGTTTTAACCGCTATTGACAGCATTTCTATGAGATTATTGTCGATTGTGTTCCCGCGTGTCTTGAACTCAAGACAAGCCACATCGTTACCTATATCAATTAAAGCTGCACCATCATTCTCAATTATAAGTGGATATTTATTTTTATCTCTTAGCCAGATATATGGAAATGATATGTTTTCCTTGTTATAAAAACTTGTTGTTCCCTGATTAATCCTATCTTTGACCCACAGTGGAACCTCATTGCCTTCTGCTTCCATTCTTTCAACAGACGCTACAACACCAATGGCATCCCATACTTCAAAAGGTCCCAGTTCCCAATTAAAGCCCCATCTAACCGCTTTATCTATATCTCTGAAGTCATCTGCAATATCCGGCACATTATTAGCTGCATATAAAAGTGTTGATTTTAACACTTCCCATACAAAAATATTTTCGCGAGCCTTTCCCCAGGCCATCGCATTGATTTGGTCTTTAAGTGTCTTTGATTCTTTTGCAGCTGTAATCGCTTCAACAACCAATGGTTTGAGTTCAACATAATCTTGTACTTTATAGTTCCAGACCATTCTTTTCTGACCAGTCACACTTCTGACATTTTTGTAAAAACCACTGCTAGTCTTGTCTCCTAAATAACCTCTTACAACCAAATCCTTTACATAATCCGGTATAGTATTGGATTCAATCTCATATTGGTTGTCTGTATTTTTCAACACATTATTGGCCACATGCAACAAAATATCAATTCCAACCAAATCTGCTAGTCTGAATGTTCCTGTTTTAGGCCTCCCTATAATGCTTCCAGTCAATAAATCTGTCTTGACTATAGAATAGCCAAATTTTTCCGCTAAGCTCATAACGCTTGACATGGATTGTACCCCAACTCTGTTGGCAATAAAATTAGGTGTATCTTTCGCTATAACAACACCTTTCCCAAGCATTTTTTCTGCAAAATCTGCCATAAATCCAATCAATTCAGGTTTTGTATAATCACATGGAATTATTTCAATTAGTTTCATGTATCTTGGAGGATTAAAAAAATGGGTTCCAATAAAATCTTGTTTGAATGACAGATCCATTTCTGAAACAATTGTGTTTATAGATACCCCTGATGTATTGGTTGCTACTATAGTACCTTCTTTTCTGTACTTTGCGATGACTTTCATTAAGTCTCGTTTAATATCCAAATTCTCCACAATGACTTCCATAATTAGATCGCAATCCGATATTTTGCCCATATCATCAATAAAATTTCCGGTTTCAATCAAATCTCCCAAATCTTTAGCATATATTGCTTTCGACTTGGGATTTAAAATATTTGCCTTCCCCAAATTAGCTAATTTGTTTCTAATTACTTCATGATTCAATGTAAGTTTCTTTGATTTCTCTTCATCTGTCAGAATGTTGGGCACCATGTCCAACAGCAATACCTTAAAGCCTGCTCCAGCAAAATGAGCAGCTATTGCGGATCCCATGACACCAGCTCCCAAAACAGCGATTTTGTTTACTTGATATTTCATACAACACCTCATCTTAATATTTCTAATCCTATACACGATATATTTTCATCTTTTTTACTTGCCTAAAAAAATCGGCTTTCTTTTTTCTATAAAGGACATGATTCCTTCTTTAAAATCATCAGTCCGACCACAAGCTTTCTGAATCTTTTCCTCAAGATTAATAAATTGCTCGAAATCCTTGAACTCACTTTCAAAAACAAGCTTCTTCATCATCTTATATGAAATTGAAGGGCCTCTCGATAATTTTTCTGCGAATTTCGTTGTTTCCACTTGCAGTATATCACATGGCACGGTCATATGCACAAATCCTAGAACTTTTCCAGCCTCAGCGTCTATGGGTTGGCCAAGCATGATCATCTCATTGGCTCTATTGACACCTACGGCTCTTGTCAAAAGGAAAATCCCACCTGCATCAGGCACGAGGCCAATGTTGACAAATGACTGGATAAATTTCGCATCATGTGAGGCAATGATAAAGTCACAAGCTAACGCCACATTGAATCCCGCGCCTGCGACAGCTCCATGTACAGAAGCGATAACAGGTTTCGACATTTTTTTAATAGCCATAGACAATAATCCGACTTTTTTGATACCCCCATCCAATGCCGAAAGATTGTTTGTTTGTATGCTCTGAATCATCATTCTGATATCACCTCCAGCACTAAACCCTTTACCGTCGCCAGATATAACCAAGACTTTTATCTCTTCACTTTCATCAATCTGTTTTAAAACCTCCATTATCTCATCAACCATTTCTTCATCGATGGCATTTAGATTTTGTGGAGAATTTAGAATGATACTTGCAATACACTTTTCTTCACTATACACGATTTTTTTGTAAGTCATACTTGCCCTCCTGCATATTTTATCTTAAAACAGAGCTATCACAATATTTAACAAGCAATAATCGTGCCAATTATAATTTTTAATCAACATTATGATTGTCGAGTTCCCTTAATCTATTAGTTTTATGTTTTATGTAATATCTGCGCTTCTTATGCACTGGCATTGATTGTAAGTAACCAAGCCAGAGCCGTTACTGTCATTATTTCTATTGAAATGTCAGGTAATTACCATTATGATATAATAGGTGTTATTAAAACAATAAAACAAGTAGGTGATATCAGTTTATGGATATTCTTTTGGAAGATGTTTTAGATTCAATGGATGACCCAATCTATATTTTAAACAGGGATGCGGATTTTATATTCGTCAATAAAGCTTTAGTTGAAATGTCAGGATATTCAAGGAATGAATTGCTGGCATTTAATGCTTTAGAACTTGAAAAGAAAGGAACAATAGACAGATCTGTCACCAGAACCGTGTTGAAAACTAAACAAAAGATTATAGCTTGTCAACACGTAACAAAAAAAAACAAAGTGGTCAATAAATTCATGATAACCCAAACGCCAATATTTGAGGCTGATGGAGAAATCAAGTATCTCATTGGTGTTTTAAAAAATGTCAGCGATATCAACGAGCACTACAGAGAGGCCGTTATAAAAAATGAAGTAACCGTATTCCAGCATAAAGACGAGGATACGACTGAGCTTGCCTTTAATAACATAATTGCTGAAAGCACAGATATGAAAAAACTTTTAGAATCCGTATCCAAACTAGCTTCTTATGATACATCCATACTAATATTAGGTGAATCCGGCACTGGAAAAGAAGTAATTGCTAACTACATACATAATGTCAGTCCAAGATCAGAAAAGAATCTTGTGAAAATTAACTGTGCCTCTCTGCCTGAAACACTACTAGAAGCAGAGCTGTTCGGTTATGAGAAGGGTTCATTCACGGGGGCACTGGAGACAGGTAAAGCAGGGCTAGTGGAGACAGCCCATAATGGTACGTTGTTTTTAGATGAGATTGATTCATTACCTTTATTATTGCAGGGGAAGCTCTTAAGAGTATTGGAAACCAAGATGATTAAGAAAATTGGATCAGTAAAGGAAATACATTCTGATTTCAGATTAATTACCGCTACTAATGCTGATTTGGATGAGTTAGTCAAAAAGAGACAATTCAGACAGGATCTTTATTTTAGATTGAACGTTGTTCCAATTAAAATACCTTCGTTAAGGGAACGACCCTATGACATTATTCCATTAGCCATACATTTCTTGAAGGATTATTGTCGTAAGTACAATAAAACAAAATACTTCTCGAAAAATGTTTTTGACATTATGTTAAATTATGATTGGCCCGGAAACGTTAGGGAGCTTAAGAATTTCATTGAAAGAATGGTTGTTATGAGTTCCACATCTGTTATTGAGCTTCAGGATATCCCTAAAGGTATTCTGATGGATTTCAGCTTGAAAGAAAATGATTTTTCACTTGTGAACAGAAACATATTCCATGACTTGATTACCGACAAGGACTATAACTCATTATTTGACTTGGAGCATAAAACCTATAAGGAACTGATGGAGGAGTATGAAGAGGAGCTGATTAAACACGCAATGAAAAAATATAAGACCACCTATAAAGCTGCAGAAATTTTAGGCGTTAATCAATCAACCATAGCGCGGAAAACCAGAAAATATGATATTAATAATGCATAAACGCATTATTTGAGATAAAACTTCAATGCTTATTTGCATTTAATGCAAATAAGCATTATTTTTTTGTGCATATTACTCAATTAAACATGGCATGGTAATTGCAAATTACTGTTCTAGATACCGAACGACAAGGAGGATATGATTTATGAGAGTTGCATGTATCGGATCAGGTTTAATTGGGAGTGGATGGGCAACGTACTTCACATTAAAGGGATTGGAAACTACCTTATATGACATTGATGATGACAAATTGGATGAAGCGGTTGATAGAATTAAGTCTAATCTAAAATTTATGTATTGTGAAAATGTTATTGACGAGAGAGAGTTCAATAGATGTTTAGAACGAATTACAACAACAACATCCATGGAGAAGGCTGTCAAGGACGCAAATTTAATCCAAGAAAACGGTCCTGAAAACTATGACATAAAAAGAAGCATCATAAAAAATATAGAAAAGTACGGAAAAACAGATGCTATCATAGCATCCAGCACATCAGGTTTGTTAGTGACTGAAATCGCAAAAGATGCCGATTATCCAGAGAGAATCATCGGTGCTCATCCATACAATCCTGTTCAACTGATTCCTCTAGTAGAAATAACAAAAGGCGATAAGACTGGTGATAAATACATTGAGAATGCTGTTAAATTTTATAAATCGATAGATAAAGAACCAATCGTGTTAAATAAAGAAGCTTTGGGTTTTATCTCAAATAGACTGGCACTGGCTTTATACAGGGAAGCGGTGGAAATAGTTGAAAGAGGTATTTGCAGCATAGAGGAGATTGATAAGGCTTGTTGCTTTGGTCCTGGTTTAAGATATGCGCTCATGTGACCCAATCTAATTTACCAATTGGGTGGTGGTGCACATGGTATTAGAGGTGTTCTGACTCATATTGGTCCATCTGTGGAAAAATGGTGGGAAGATATGGCTGATTGGAAAAAATGGCCGGAAGGTTACGGGGAAAGAGTGCAGAAAGGTGTCAATGAAGAAATGAAGAATCGAAGAAAGTCCCATGGCAATACTAATGAAGAAATTGCCATGTTTAGAGATAAAGGACTAATAATGTTATTAAAGTATCATGACAAAATGTAGAAAGGAGGTGAAAAAATGTATAAAAATGAGTATATTAGCAAAATGATCAAACCCGAGGACGCTGTGTTGTTGGTCAAATCTAATCAGCACGTGGTGTTAGGGGGTGGACCGATTGAACCGATAACATTTATTGAAAAAATGACATTACTCAAAGATAAGGTCCAAAACGTGAAAGTTACCAACGTTCTATCGCTGAAGCCCCACGAAATCATGACAAGACCTGATTATAAAGGAGTTTTTGAATTTGAGGCTTGTTTTTACAGCCCTGTTCAAAGAGCTACAAATAAGCTAGGTTTTGGCTCTCATGTTCCAACACATCTCAGGAATTCAGGGCCTAGCTTTATTAAGAGATATACAGGTCCTGACGTATATGTCTGCACTGTCAGTCCAATGGATAAAAATGGATTTTTCAGCACAGGCCCAGGTGTTATCTATGATTATGAAATGATCCATAATGCCAAAACTGTTATCTTTGAAGTTAGTTCACAACATCCAAGAACCTTTGGTGACACTGTATTTCATATTTCTCAAGTGGATTATCTATATGAAGTGGATAGAGCAGTTCCAACAATAGCAGATGCACCTATCACAGATGTTGATCGAATGATTGGTCAATACGTATCGGAACTGGTTGATGACGGATCCACCATACAATTAGGAATAGGCGCTATACCAAATGCGGCCGCAAAAGAGCTTGTCACAAAAAAAGATTTGGGAATTCATACGGAAATGCTTAATGATGCCATGGTTGATTTGTATTACGCAGGCGTTATAACAGGAAAGAAGAAAACTTTATTCCCCAATAAGATTGTAACCAGCTTTTCATTAGGAACGAAAAAAGTATATGATTTTATCGACGACAACCCTTTGGTGTATCACTTCAGATCCAGCTATACTAATGATCCTTTTATTGTAAGCCAAAACGCCAATATGGTATCTGTCAATACAACCTTGATGGTTGATTTTACAGGACAATGTGCTTCAGAGGCTATAAGGAATGTACAAATAAGTGGTACAGGCGGTCAGGTGGAAACAGCCATAGGTGCTCAAATGGCTAAAGGTGGAAAATCAATAATCACCTTGCATTCGACAGCCGATATCAAAAAACCAGGTAGCGATGAAACCATAAGAGTATCAAAAATAGTACCGTTCTTTGATAAAGGTACTATCATAACTCTAGCCAGGACAGATGTGGAGTATGTGGTAACAGAGTATGGAATAGCTTGCCTGAAGGCCTCTTCGATTAAAGACAGAACAAAAATGTTGATTAATATCGCTCATCCAGACTTTAGAGTGGAATTGACAGAAGAAGCAAAGAAAAATGATTTTATCTAAACAAAAAATTTCAGGAGGAAATTATGTTAGGAGTATTAGGTTTATTAATCGCCATAGCCTTATTGATTGTTTTAGCATATAGAGGCATTGGCGCAATTCCAGCATCATTGATTTGTTCTATAGTGGTCATATTAACAAATGGAATGCCGCTTTGGGAATCTTTTTCAAAAGCTTATATGGGCGGGGTCAACGGTTTTATCGGCGGTTACTTTTTAGTGTTTATCAGTTCCGCTCTGTTCGCAAGAGCTATGGCCGATTCCGGCGCAGCTCAAGCTGTCGGTTACAAGTTTTTGGATTGGTTTGGTCCAAAGAGAGCTGTTTTGGTTCTAATCGTTACAACGGGTGTTTTAACTTATGGTGGTGTCAGTTTATTTGTCGTCATATTTGCCATATATCCTATCGCTATGGTGCTTTTTAAAGAAGCCGATCTTCCTAAAAGCTTTTTACCGGGAATTCTCGCTTTTGGAGCAGCCACATTCACCATGTCAGCTTTGCCAGCATCGCCTCAGTTGACAAATGTTATCCCTTCTCAAGTTTTGGGAACATCACTTACCGCTGCTCCATTGCTGGGTATATTTGCAGCAGTCTTAATGTTTATAGGAGGATATGCATATTTTGTATGGGCTGAGAAAAAAGTTAGAGCTGAAGGTATAGGTTTTGTACCTGGGCCTATGGATGATGTCAGCAAGTTTGAAAATGTAGACAAGTCAAAATTGCCAAGTGCGGCTTTGTCGTTCCTCCCCATGATTCTCATATTGTTAGCTATCATATTTCTGAGAAAAACATTTGGTTCAATTGAATTGGTAGTATACGCCATGTTTGTTGCAACAGCAATTGTATTCGTTCTTAACTGGAGCAAATTAACTGACAAGAAAACTACCATCAATCAAGGATTAAAAGATGGAATTGCCATTGTCAACGTTGCTGTTATCGTTGGATTCGGTGTTGTCGTTCAGAACGCGCCTGCATTCCAAGAGTTTGTTAAATTTGCTTTAGGGATTCAGTTGCATCCATACTTGTCAGCAGTTATTTCAACAGAAATAGTTGCGGGAATTGTTGGTTCATCTAGTGGTTGTTTGACAATTTTCTTGAACGCGTTAGGTGCAGAGTATGTGGCTTTAGGAGCTAATCCTGAGATTTTGCATAAATTGACTGCCATTGCGGCAGGTGGTTTGGATACATTGCCACATGCCGGTGGAATATTTATTCTATTAGGTGTAGTTGGAATAACTCACAAAGAGGGTTATAAGCATATATTCTGGACAACTGTAGCAATACCTATTCTTGTTGCTTTTATCTGTGCATTCATTGCGATAGCAATATATTAATAAAAATATACAAAAAAGGAGAGATATAAAATGACTAAGAGAATTTTAAACTGTGCTATTACAGGATCTATTCATGTGCCAAGCATGTCACCTTATTTACCCATCACACAAGATGAAATAGCTCAAAATGCTATAGATGCGGCAAATGCAGGGGCATCTGCAGTTCATATCCATGCCAGGAATCCTGAAAACGGAATGCCTTCTCCAGATCTTGGACTATATGAGGAGATTATCGGAAAAATCAGAGACAAAAATAAAGATGTCATCATTTGCATAACTACAGGCGGTGGTGCTGGAATGTCAGTTGAGCAAAGAGTTGCGGTTGTGCCTAAGTTCAAGCCTGAATTAGCATCTATGAATGCAGGCTCAATTAATTGGGGGCTTTTTCCTGCTGCCGCTAAGATTAAAGAGTTCAAGTATCCATG
>DMAP01000278.1 GCA_003446975.1 Clostridiales bacterium
ATGAACTTTGAATCGCAAATAGATACAGAAGAAGCTGCCATCATAGAGATTGATATAAATGGTAATGAAGGCATGTTGATAGAAAAAGACAAACAATTTATTCTAATATGGAACAATAATGAAAGAATTTTTAGAATTCAAAGCAATTTAGATAGAAATACTATAATAAAAATCGCTAATAATCTAGAAAAAAAATAAAAAGTTTCAAATTAAGTGTAAGAAATCATCACCTTAAATGGTTATATCTAGTGAAGGACAATTTAAGGAGGTGATAAGATTTGAAACGAGACTTTTTAAAAATATAATCAAGCCACCGCTATTAGTGGTGGCTTAAGCGTTAATGATGAAAGGGGACTTGAATTGACCAACAAACAGATAATAAGGTTTTATTATTATATAGAATTTATCATGATAACACTGATTCTTTTTTCTTATTCTATTAGAGGATTCTCATTAGTATTGGTTTTGCTTTTCGTGCTAATTCTAGTTGCAATCTCGAAAAGGGTTACTTATTCTAGATTTAAAATTAGGAAAGCAAGGTATTATAATAATCAAAAATTGGAGACGTTTGGTAGAGTATTAATATTTGTAGGTACTCTAATATTTATATTCTTAGATGGGTATTACATGATAATTTCATGGATGTTGTATATGATAGCTCATATAATTCTAGAAAAGCCAAAATTCGATTAATAAATCTAACCTTCTTAATGAGCTAATAGGATAAATTTTTGTTTTTGTTTACGTTTAATAAGGGTTTAGGTGAGAAATATGATCAAGGTGAGGTGGTTAATTTGAATAAAGGAATATTAAAGTCATTGGGTATAAGACTGGCGATTGCATTAATGATAAGCTTTTATATCGATAGATCTTCAATTCTAGATTTCGCTGGCATATTTGCATGGATTTTAAATTTTCTAACAGTACCTTATCTAGTTAGAAACGAGAATATTAATTTGAAATTAAGAATAATATCAGCTGCATCAATAAGCATAATTTTTTTTGCGGTCATTTTCTATTTTTATGGGAATCAGGGAACTAGTGGTGCATTATCAAACTATATTCGAATGATTTTTGTTTTGTATATTTTTTCTTTTAATAAATTTGCCTATAGACGTTTTTCCAATAATAATGAATGAAACTAAGTGGTACTTTCCACAAAAGATGTTGCAGCTATCCATCCCTTTTGAGTCGGTGGATTTCTCTAAGTGATTTTGATTTATCTTAAGAATAATTAAGCAAAGCACAAATACTCATTTATGATACGGCTCACCCTTCATTATCCTAAAAGCTCTATAAACCTGCTCCAGCAATATAACCTTGAACAACTGATGGGGGAATGTCATCTTTGAAAATGACAGCTTCATGTCAGATTCGTTGATGACCTCGTCTGACAGTCCCAGTGATCCGCCTATGACGAAGGTGATATGGCTGGTGCCGTACACACCTAGAGTTTCGATTTTTTCAGCGAGGGCTTCGCTGGATAGTTGTTTTCCCTTTATATCTAGTACAATCAAATAGGATGAAGGATCCAGCTTGGACAGGATTCTTTCACCCTCTTTTTGTTTGATGATGCCTTCTTCCTTTGTGCTGAGATTTTCGGGTGCTTTTTCATCAGCTATCTCAATCTGCTCAAGATTGCAGTAAGCAGACAGGCGTTTGGTGTATTCTGCGATGGCCTTCCGGAAATAGTCTTCTTTGATTTTTCCAACAGATAGTATGGTTATTCTCATGTTATTCTCCAATCATCAAATCGATTTTTTTCACATAGGCATCAATATCAAATTTCCTTTTCAAGCCATTTTCGTTCATGTATCTTAGCTTTCCGAAAACAGGTCGTTCGGTCCAGGCACGATCATGCTTTCCGAAGCACCAGGCGACACCGGTGAAGCTATTGGCATCCCGCCCATCCAGAAAGTATTTGTTGTTCAGGGAGATAGCGATCTCATAAGCGGTCTCGCAATCTGGTGTCCATTCTATTATTTTCTTGCACCAGTACATCCGCATGTAGGTATGCATGAAACCAGTATGAACCATCTCTTTCATGGCTGCGTTCCAGTAGGGGTCATGAGTGGCACAGCTCTCGAATTCCTCAATTGAGTATAGATAATCCCGCTGGTCCTCGTTGTGCAGCTCCATAGTGTCGTATGCCCATTGGTAGGTCATGCCCTTGAAACTGTCATAGTTGGGATTGAAATAAATGAAATTATGGGACAGTTCCCGCCGGACTACCAGCTCTTCTATGAACGAATCAACAGATTCCTCCAATTCAGGTTTGGAACGTAGAGCATCCATTGTTCTCACAACAATCTCGATAGGTGAGATATGTCCAAAATGCAAATAGGGACTGAGATAGGAACAATAATCCAGCTCAGGGTGATTCCTGAGTGTATAGTTGGGGAGTCGGTCTTCCAGAAATCCCGAAAAAACCTTGTGCGCCTCTGCCTCACCACCCCTGAACCTGGTGGAGGGCTTGATACTTGTATCGATATCAAGGGATTTTAAATATACCATTGGATCGGTTATTTCCTCAAAAGGCAAGTCAAAGACCAGATCCAGGCTGCTGATCTGTGGTGCTGCATCATCAGGTTCTATTGCATACGCTCTGATTTTTGACATGATTTTTGTTCGGATGGTCCTTGCGGCGTATTCTTCCTTGTTGGAGGCTGTTTCTATAGGAATGACAAGATCGCTTTCGACCTCATCGACATTTATATTCATATTTTGAGCTGCATGAAGGACCTCTTGCCGCCATTGACGTTGTATTCTGGTGTAGCCTTTATCCATCACCAGAAAGGAGGCATGCTTCATTAGTTCGATACACCCTATTTCAGGGGAGGTCTTCAGGATGACAAATCGGATCTTCAATGAGTTGAACTTGTTCTGAAGATCCTGTAGGCCTTCCATCATAAAATGATAGTGCCTGAGATTGGCTTCTGGGTAATGATCAGTGACACCAAAATAAACCACCAAGGGAAGCTGGTGGTCATTGGATAGGTTGATGGCACGAATGAGGGCATGGTTATAGGCTATTCTTTGAGACTGCTGCATCCAGCAGAGTATATAGTCGCCTTTTATGCTGGCGGAAGATTTTAATTGATGTATTCTGTTATCCATCATAACCCAATCCTTCAGGGAACCAGCAATTCTATGGCTTTTTGTGAGATGGTTATATCCACAGGTGTCTTAAACCCATATTCACCATCAATATCCATAATGATTTCTTTGTCGGCATCGATGGTTATCTGACTGGTTTTAAAGTAATGGACACTGGGATGATTGACGTGGTCTCCGCTGGCAAAACCGCTGAATATTTCCAGCAATGCTAATGGCGGTGCCTTTTCAATAATAANNCTGAATAACAACATCAAAAAGTCCGTCGTCATATTTAGCATCAGGAGACAGTTTCTTCATGCCCCCTATGCTTGGCGTATTGCTGACCATGAAAACCAAAGCCTCCAGGTCGAAGCTCTCGGTTTCCGTTTTGACATAAAGATGATGTGATTGATATATTTGTGTTGGAATCTCGATTGCCGCCTGAAAATAGTAGGCGTATTTTCCAAATACGGACTTGGTTTCGCTGGGAATCTCATGGGCAATATTGGTGAAAGCTCCACCGGATATCACATTGATGAAATATCGGTCATTGGCTTTGCCAACATCAACCAGCTTTGTTTTTTTTGCCTTCAACATTTTGGTGAAATCAGCTATCGACGTCGGGATTCCCATATAGGTTCCAAAATCATTGACAGTACCTGAAGGTAGAATAGCAAGTCTTGTCTTGCATGGTGAATGCATGATGCCGTTGACCACCTCATTGATAGTGCCGTCTCCACCGCAGGCGATAATCAGCTCATATCCCTCGGCACAGGCTACTTTAGCAGCCTCGGTTGCATCTCCCTGTTTTTTGGTCGAGATGAAGGTGATGCTCACATCCTCATCAATAAGAAATTCTCTTGCGATTTGGAATATTTTCTGTTGGACAGTCTCTTTGCCCGATGAAGGGTTGTAGATGACCAAAAATTTCTCCATAAATAGTGTATCCCCCGTATTGTTTTATTTTAAACTTTTGTTGAAGACTTTGTAAAGAAACCAGTTGGATATGGCTATTATTATACCAGCCTGTATCGATGACATGAAGGTTGCCGTGTGTAGACCTGTGAACAGAGCTGTAATCTCTACTGTTATTCCATTGATGACCAGAAGAAAAAGACCCAGGGTCAACAGAGTCAAAGGAAATGAAACAACAACCAGTATCGGTTTGATGATGGCATTGACCACGGCAAATATTAGCGCCGCGAAAAATAGTGAGCTTAGAGATGGGTATGATATGCCTGAAATGAGATAAGCTGCCAACCAAATTGCAATCATGTTCATGATGATTCTAATCAGTAATTTTCTCATGGTCTAATCCTCCTTGTGAAATGTTGCTATCTTTTAAACGATTATTATCCGATGACTAACAGTGCTAAGACTCCCACTTCTCTAAGTGGGAGATAAGCACTGTAGAGTCCCTGGATAACGGTCTCTAAGGTTCAGGTGGAGTTTCAAACACCATCTGAACCCAAGAACCCTGTTGATTGATACTATAATAATATTATACCATATAAATACGTATTTGATTTAAGAATTAGTAGGATGACTTGATTGATTGATAACTTGGAAAAGTATATAATAAAAATGTTACGGACCAATCAATGGTACCAACATCTAAGTTAAATCAAAAAAAGGGGTTATAGAAGATGAAATATGATTTTGACATATTTGTAAACAGAGACAATACCAACTCAGTTAAATGGAACTACGCCAAGGAATACGTAGGAATAGAGGATGTGTTGCCCATGTGGGTGGCTGATATGGATTTTGAAACGGCACCGGAAATCAAGCAAGCCATCATCGATAGGGCACAGCATGGCATCTATGGGTACACCAAGCGTTCAGAAGGCTATTATCAGTCCGTCATAGACTGGAGCCAAAAGCGATTCAACTGGCAAATAGAGAAATCATGGATTACCCACAGTTCAGGTGTGGTCAATGCATTGTTCACGACTTTGCGTGCTCTGACAGACCAAGACGATGGCGTCATGATACAGCCACCCGTCTATCATCCATTTTATCACGCTATTAAAACCTGTGGATGCCGGACTGTTCTAAATCCGTTGAAAATAGTCAATGACAGGTATGAAGTAGATCTGGCAGACTTTGAGAATAAACTGAGAGATGAAAAAGTCAAAATATTTGTCCTGTGCAATCCCCATAATCCAACTGGACGAGTCTTTACTCGGGATGAGTTGACTTCGATGGGAGATTTGTGTATAAAATACAATGTTCTGGTATTATCGGATGAGATCCACGGAGATCTGGTTTATAATCGATATAGGCATATACCCTTTGCTTCGATATCTGAGGCTTTTGCCAACAATTCCATCACCTGCACAGCACCTAGCAAGACTTTCAACCTTGCTGGACTGTATACTTCCAACATAATTATACCTAATGAGTCCTTAATGAAAAAGTATCAAGATTCATGTGAAAAGGCTGATATCAATTCATTCAATATTTTTGGCGCAATTGCCTGTGAGGCAGGATACAGATATGGCGAGGAATGGCTGGAACAGCTAATGGATTACATAGAAGGCAACAAGACTTACGTGCTGGGCTATGTCAGAGAGAGACTACCGCAACTTAAGATTTATGAACCTGAGGGAACCTATTTGTTATGGATGGACTGCAATGGCTTGGGAATGACCAACGAAGAGTTGGAGCGTTTCATGCTTGAAAAAGCTAGGTTATGGGTCAATCAGGGACATATTTTTGGAAAAGAGGGAACAGGCTTTGTTAGAATGAATCTGGCATGTCAGAGGGCTACAGTGATAGAGGCGATGACTCGTCTGGAGGCTGCGATCAAGAATTTCTAAATAACATTTAATCAAAAGCTAATCAAAAAGCTATTGACAGGTATAGATTAATATCCTATAATCATTAAAAATATGCAAAATTAAAAACAATGACAGGAAGAGTACATAAGCTGTAATGTCAAAGCGAGCCGGTGGTGGTGAGAGTCCGGTACAGAGCGTTTATTGAAGAACATCCTCGAGTTTCCAACCGAAATCCTTTGAGAGTAGATTTGGACGTGTGCTGCACGTTACAGCAGATAGGTATCGATTATTCTGTACTGATTAGAGTGAGCTAAACGCTAATTAAGGTGGCACCGCGAATTTAACCTTCGTCCTTAAATATATAATATATATTTAAGCATGAGGGTTTTTTTATTACAGAATAACAACGAGATAAAAATATAGAAATGCGGAGGAAGAAATGGAAAGAGTATTGGTTAGAGATTTAATGGAATTAGAAAACAAAGAGGTAAGACTTTTTGGATGGATTCATAATATCAAAGCATTTAAGGAATTTTCTTTTGTCTATTTGAGAGACAGGTCAGGGATTGTGCAGATGATCATCGATGATGAAAAAGTCCTTTCATCTCTCAAGCTTGAATCTTCAGTTAAAGTGAGCGGAAAAGTGCAGATGAATGAAAAGGCACCTGATGGCGTGGAGATCATTGTAAGTGAACTGGAAGTGGTTGGA
>DMAP01000077.1 GCA_003446975.1 Clostridiales bacterium
GGATCACCCGAACGGGGTTCCAGTGAATATCATAATTGACCAGCCAATCACAATCCTGAAGGTTCTGTCCTTCGCTGATACAGTCCGTGGCAATCAAAATATCAATTTCCTCATTCTGAGGCATTGATCTCATTTTGGAACGATTTTTTGATACGGGTGAGAAGTTGATTAGAATCTGATTGAAATCACTTTTACCGAATGTGGTTTTACATTCCGCTGATCCGCCACTCACCATAGCGATATGGACATTCAATTCATTCCTTGCCCAGTCCCGTAAATTGGTATAGATATAGTTAGAAGTATCGGCAAAAGCAGTAAATACCAGTATTTTCCGGTTGAGCTTGCCAAATTTATCCGTAGTTGGGTGTTGTACTTTGTTCAATATTTGATTCTTCAATTCATTTAGTTTTGCATCCCGATCCGGTGTAATTTCCTTTGCAGATAATTCCAAAATATGGAGTTGATCCCGGTCGCGTTTTAAGTCTACAAGCCATTTATCCACGTTGATATGTGCCATTTTATAGCGCAATTTTCCGACTTCAAATGCTTGAAGTAATTCGTCATCTTCATTTTCTTCCTCAGTTAACCGAAGGTCGTCGAAAGCAAAATCAGGGTTTTCTTCTCGGAATTTCTTGAATTCTTCAATGCGATCTCTTAGATCGTCAATTTTCTGAATCGTTCTTTTCATTGTGATGTCAAAAGCATATATGGAACTTTCCAAGCGTTTTAAGAAATTGACCTTCATCATCCCAATCAAATAATGTTCACGGACGCGCTGGGAGAATTGATCGGTTCTTGTTTTATCAAACAGGGTGGGCTGGTCTCCTGCCAATTTCACATCGTATTTAGATTTATATTCATCATAAAGATATTCAAAAGGGTTGAATAAAGACAGTCTGTAGTCAGAAATTTGCTCATTTAACGTATCATAGGACATAAACTCATCCTGCAGATCAATTGTTGGGTAGATAGGAATGGGTTTTAATCGTTCAGGGAATCCACCCAATTCAGCAATACTCTCACTGTAATATTTTTGGATGTGTTTCCTTGATCGCGCAATGGTTAATCCGTCCAAGAGCTTGAAAAATGTTATGCTGAAATGTTCCAGTAATTCTTTCGTTGATCGATTCTTGGTTTGTTTTGCCCATTCAGTAAAGGTTCTTTGAGCGCCAGCGAGGGTATCCTTAATGCTCAGTATTCTTAATGATTCAGCATACGCGCCATCTTCACCTTCGGTGAGCAGATAAACTTGATTGCGTAAATCCTTCAGAGTGTTGTTGACCGGTGTGGCAGACATTAATAAAACTTTTGTTTTTACACCTTTCTTAATCATGTCTTCCATCAATCGCTGATAACGGCTTTTCCGGATGATATTTCCATCTTCATCTTTTTTACCGGGCGTATTATTGCGGAAATTGTGAGATTCATCAATGACAATTAGGTCAAAATTATTCCAATTCAAATTTGCCAGATCAATATCGCCAGACTTTCCACCTTCGCGACTTAAATCTGTATGGCAAAGCACGGTGTAATTGAAACGATCCCGCAAGAATGGATTTAATTCGCTATTGTTTTGGGCTTGATAAACAGTTAAGTTCTCTCGCAATTTTTTAGGGCAAAGAACAAGCACCTGATCATTGCGTAACTCAAAATACTTGATAATTGCCAGAGCCTCAAAAGTTTTACCCAAACCAACGCTATCAGCCAAGATACAGCCGTCGTAGGTATTGATCTTGTTTATGGCACCCTTTACGCCATCCTTCTGAAATTCAAACAAGGTTTTCCATATTTCCGTTTCAGTTATTTGGTGTTCCACATCCAGCAATCCACCCTTATCTTGATCTGAAAGTATGTCTTCGAAAAGATGGTAGAGGGTCTTGAAATAGATAAACTCCGGCGCTTTATCCGTATATAGTTGTTCAAGATAATCGAGAACTTCTTCCCGAACATCTTCAACTAATTCCTCGTCATCCCACAAAGTACAGAACCATTGCTTCAAATCTTTTCGATCTCTGTTCGAATCTACTTCAAGATTGAGTTCGATATTATTCCTATTATCTTGGCCCATACCTAATCCGCTTACGGTGAAATTAGAGCTGCCAAGAATGGCTGATTCAACACCATTGTTATCAATATGATACATTTTCCCATGCAGAAGATTAGCCTGCTTCACAGATTTAATTTCAACTTTTTCTGAAATCCATTTATAGCATTCTTTCGCCGCCCTTTGCTGAGATAGCTGATTTTCGAGCTTGATGCCATTGTCTTGGATGATGAATGCTTTACTATCTGTTTTGGTTGGATCAAGAGAACGTATGAACCGGGGTTCACCAAACATAAATCGCAGATGCTCAATATTATTGAGTTTGTCCTTCAATGCTTCATAAGCATAAATGGTGAAATAGGCAGATACAATCGAGAGATTGGAATCTAATCTGATCTTCTCGTTGAGAAAATCACCTATTTTGCCACGAATATAATTGTCTCGAATGCCTGAATCAATGCTAGCGTCTTGGCTCATATCTCTCCTAGAACAATCTGTATTCCACAAGACTTTAATGGATTTACAAATAAATAATTAACAAGTGAGTCATTATTTTCAACGGGGTTGTGAAACTTCTGATGATTCAAGATTGTTGACATCCCCTACATATGTGCTAGTTCTATTGTATCTATTAATTTACATTCTATGTCCTGCCATGGCATTGATAAATCGATGGTTTGGACAAGGAAATTTTGATCTTGAATTGAGATTCTTTCGGCTAGATGGATTTTACTAACGGTTGGATACAATAATATACCAGTTGCCCGGGCATGTTTTTCAGACAAATGCTCTTGTGTTTTTAAATATGCATACAACTGATATAAATGAGATGAGTTAAATGTTTGGTTAGCATATTGATTTTCTATTAAACTAGATTTGGTAAATTTTGTATCCAGAATAATAATATCGCCGTTATTTTTATTAACAAGCATTAAATCAGGCTTCATAATGGGGAGATATTGGTTAATTGTTGATTCATGCCAAATCAATCTTTTTTGGGGTGTGACTTTCCAGTTTGGCAAGTTTTGACGATAAAAATTTGCCACAAAACGTTCATAGATTTGGTGAAAGACCAGTTCATCTCGTGTTATATCCGGCAGGTAAGTGCTTCCAGAAGAATCTGTAGGCATGTGCCGTAGAATAATCAGCTCGCAGAGGAAAAGCATCAATCGATAATCTTGGTCATTGCGACCTAATTGTTGTCGTCGGATGATTTCAGGTTTCAGCTCAATTACATCGATGTTTTCCATTTCCCTAATCAATCGTCGTAGTGTGTGATGGATTT
>DMAP01000380.1 GCA_003446975.1 Clostridiales bacterium
GATGGATGATTTTGTTTCTTATATTTTTTACGACATCACAGAGCAAATCTGTACCAATATGCGGTTTGTTTTTATATATGATTTCTTCTGGTGCACCGGCAACGACCATTTCACCTAAAACAAATTCAATACGCTGATCTTTAATACGCGTCGTCAGCTTGCCATCCGAAAATGTACCTGCACCGCCTTCTCCAAATTGCACATTCGAATCTGGATTTAACTCACCGGTTTTCCAAAAGGTTTCCACAGAGTCGTAACGCGCATCCACATCTTCACCCATTTCAAGTACGATAGGCTTTAAACCTGCCCTTGCAAGCTGTAATGCCGCAAAGATGCCACTTGGTCCAAATCCGATCACAACAGGACGCTCTACAGATTCTTGTGCCTTTGACATCAACTTGTTTTGGAGGACCAAGTCAATCGGAACAAAAGATTCAGGTGCTTGTTTGAACCCGTTTTGAAGCAACAAATTGGACTTTGATGTCTCAATATCAATTGTGTATGAGAATGTAATGCCTTTCCTTGCATCAACGGACTCTCTAACAATATGATACGACAACAGTTGTTCTGCTTTCAGTTTTGTTTTTCTACAGATTTTTGCACGTATTGCAGCATCATCAAAATTCTCTTCTAAATCAAATTTTATCTCATTGATTCTAATCATTTCCATCATCCCCAATTAACTCTTTTACTTCCACCAATCCCAACGCCTTCGCCCGCATTATGATTTCATCGTCAGAAATACGGCTTTCAAATGTTCTTAAATCGGCAAAATATGAAATAACGCCATAAAACATAAGAGAGATGCCTAATATAAGCAACACAAAGTATCCAAATAGTCGTTTAGTCCTTACGATCAAACCTAATTGTCTCATAAACTTGATGCCTCCATTTAATTGTTGAGTCGATCTAATACATTCCAGATATCTTCTGTTTCAAATCCTCTTCTCCATGTTGCAACACCTTTCAGATTCAGCAAATCAACAATCTCAAGTTTTGCGTCGATCGTTCTGGCGTTTTCAACCCAAATCTTGACTTGATTGTTTTCCTCGAAGAAAGTTCCGTAGTAGAGCTTATCGATGTCATCCCAAATAAGGTTCAACTTATACTTATCAATTAAGTTGTTTTGAGCTTCCATGCCTATCGCTGCCGAGGTATTCCTAATCTTGTTGGCGCTTTCGGTTGAAGGGTACTCTCTCCAAACGCGTGTGTAAAATGGAATGCCCATGACAAGCTTATCAGGTGATACGACTTCTGCGAGTTGGCGCATATGATATAGCATCCAGTCATACGAAGCAACAGGTCCACTGATTGGACTAGATGCCCAGTGTTCATCATAGGTCATGATGATTAAAAAATCTACAATTTCACCTAATCTAGCGTGATCGTAACACTTTGACCAATTATCACTACCACCCATAACGGTAACATCCATCGATAAAGTTAAATTATTGTTGCGCGTGTGATAAGCAAATTCATGAACAAAATGCGTCAAGGCATCTTTATCCGCCATGTATACATTTTCAAAATCTATGTTTATCCCTTCATAACCATAGCGAATCGTTTGATCAATCATATAGGAAATGAATTTTTCACGTGCCTCTGCATCGTGTAAAAACGCGTGTGTCCTGTCTAAATTAAACGCATTTGACACGAGCGCCCATACTTCATACCCTCTTGATTTTGCCCAATTAACATACGCTTCAGAAGCCATACTTGAAACGGTACCGGTCTCGTCCATCAACTCATACCACGTTGGAGAAATAACATTTAGAGACGGCATCGGTCCAATATTATCCGTATTGGGGTTAAAGCTATACACCGCTTCCCATGTCAAAATGATAGGCTCAGGATATTTTCTGCTGATTTGCATAAGGGCTGGTTTATCCATTTTAGCTTTATACTCGATGGAATCTGCTTCACTAAAATAAGCATATCCAATTTTTCCCTGTTCACTTATTGCCAGCACGCTTTGATCATCTAACTTATAAGCATAGATGGAATCAGACTTTACAACCTCAACAATTTGCGCTTTACTAAAAATATTCTTTATAGAATATAAAAAATCAATCTCGTACTGATTCTTTAAATATGAAGTGAGCGAAGGTGCATCCTGAAACAACCACCTCGTCTCAACTGACATAAGTGGCAAAGTGTCATAATTGTTATACACAATTAAATTGCCTCCTGCTGAATACGAAAACTCACTATACCCAAATGTTTCACTCACATCAAGTTGGTTAAACTCAGTTAGATTCATGTATAAATCATCACCAAACTTTTTTATTCCAACTGTTTTATCTGATTTAGCACCGTTTACAACCGTGCGCCCATCTCCATAAATTTTAATCATTTGGTTGTGCCCAACCATGCTAAGTATTTCGTTTTGCACATCATAATGTGTCGTGATATCATTTGTTCTTAAAAAAAACACATTCACATACGTGTCACCAGATGTCATTTTCTCATTCAACAACTGACTTTCATTTGCATCAAAAGTCGCGTTGTCTTTATCAAGATACAACATTCTCGCTTCAGTTTCCACCACTTCAAAACCGCTAAACATCGTACTTGCTTTTCGGCGTAATCTCAAATTGAGCTCTACGTCATACGCAAGCACGACACTAGAAATGACACCTAGTATAATGATGACGCTGATAAGGCCCAGTATTGTCTTTTTCATTTATCCTCCTATTAATCAAGTTATCCACAACTGAACTGTGTGTAATTGTGATTCTGAACCTCCAGTTTTAAGTCCATTCAAAAACTTATCCACACTACTAACATCTTATCAACAGTTTCAGCGATATCTTTCCACAGTAAAACACTCAATTTGTTCGATTTCATCCACAGAAAATCCACCTTTATTAGAGGCAATTTTCAATTGTTCAGATGTCGTGTTAATGCCTTCTAGATCTGGTAACAAAACGCCCATCTTCCCTTTAGAATGAACGACAACCCCATGTGTTTTCGGAGTCAGCGACTCTATGTCTTCGACAACTTCAAGCTTTGATAACACATCGACTGATACCGTTAGATGCGAAAGCTCATTGGATGAAATAGGGTCAAATCTGTAATCTCTAGAACAAGCGGATATGGCATTTTGTATGATTTCTTCCAATGTATTTTCTTGGGTTGGAATGATCGTACCAATACAACCTCTAAGCATGCCGTATTTTTTGATTGAAACGAAGACGCCATGATTCTCAAAAAGTTTACGCCTCACATTTTGATCTATTTCAAAAGCATGTCCGTTTATTTTTACAAGATCTTTTTCAACTGTCACTGCTGGTTTATTATGGACATTAACATAATTATGAATCACAGCCTTCGCAATTCTTGCAAAAGCATGCGCAGATGCGTCCTCAATTTGTAACGCATTATATAGCGCCTCTTCAATCGCCTTTATCGAATCGAACGTGCTCTGTTGTTTCACGATAAAACCTGCAACTAAATAACCTACGCCAAATGGCCCTTCATAACTAAACACTTTGGACTTCAGTGTCCTTTGATTAAGCGCACCCATCATGATTGCATATGATCTTAACCCGCATTCAGCTGCATTCTCTATTTTTTCTGGAGAAGCCTTAAAAATATCAAATGGCCTCTCATCATTTATACATGCCTTAATTAAATCGTCAAACCACGGACCATCTTCGTGAAACGCATAAGGTCCATCATTTTTTAACGCATGAGACATATCGCCACTTGCTATGACGACAACACGTTTATTGCTCTCTTCAGCTACCGCCTGAATGATTTCACCATTTTTCATGAGTTCAATATAAGATAGTGTGCCATAACTCATAGGTACGATTGGCACCTCTTTCAACACCTCTTTAATAAAATAATACGGAACTGTGATGCCGTGATCAAGTTTTGGTAAGTGCTGAAATTTTTTGAACTGTTTTTCTGTTAATGGATAGAAGTAGCCATTCGCCTGACTGCTTTTTTCTATCACTCGACTAATAAATTCAGAATCTTTCTGAGCATGAAACTGAAGTGTATACTCACCAAACTGTTTCATATCACCATAATATTCATTTAAATCATATATTGCGATAGCATCTGAAAAGATGGGACCGTGTGGTGAAATCATTACGATCAAGTCCGGACTAAGCGACTTGATCTCAAGTGCAACCTCTTTATAAGCATCTATTGTTTTCTGGATTCTATTGGTCTGAGGGCCGCCAACCTTCTCTATAAAGACAGGTGCATGCGGCAATAGATAACCCGCTATAATTGACATGATATCGCCTCCATTCTCTACTATTATACCACAAAATAAAAGACCCCAAGCAGGATTGCTTGGGGTTCTTGGTTTTGTAATAAATTATCTCTTAGAGAATTGTGGCGCTCTTCTAGCAGCCTTAAGACCGTATTTCTTTCTTTCTTTCATTCTTGAATCTCTCGTCAAGAAACCTGCTGCTTTTAATACAGCTCTGAAAGTTGGATCTACTTGTAATAGTGCTCTTGAAAGTCCGTGTCTAACAGCACCAGCTTGACCAGTGTATCCACCACCTTCAACTTTAACGATTACATCATATTTTCCAGTTGTATTCGTTAAACCCAAAGGTCTTTGAACTTCTCTTCTTAGCGTTTCAAAGTTGAAGTATTCATCAACAGATCTACCATTTACGATAAATTTACCTGCTCCAGGAAGTACTCTAACTCTAGCGATTGATGTTTTTCTTCTTCCAGTACCTTGATATTGAATCGTCTTAGCCATGAGTTATCCCTCCCTATCCTTGAATTTCTAAAACTTCAGGCTTTTGAGCTTCGTGCTTATGCTCAGCGCCAGCGTATACTTTTAATTTAGTGTACATTTGGCTACCCAATGAGTTATGTGGCAACATACCTTTAATAGCAAGTTCGATTACTTTTTCAGGCGCTCTTTGGTTCATTTCTCTGAAAG
>DMAP01000135.1 GCA_003446975.1 Clostridiales bacterium
TTCCACCTTCTCCCTGTATAGGCTCCATTATAAATGCAGCTGTATTTGGTGTAATAGCATTCTTCAACTGTTCGATATTCCCATATTCAATTAATTTGAAACCTGGTGTCAGAGGTCCGTAGCCACGCCTGTAAGAAGGTTCTGAGCTCATAGATATAATCGCGGTTGTTCTACCATGGAAATTCCCATTGCATGCTATGATTTCCTGTTTTCCATCCTCTATGCCTTTTACATCAACAGCCCACCTTCTGGCACACTTGATAGCCGTCTCAACTGCTTCAGCTCCTGTGTTCATAGGCAATATCATGTTTTTATTTGTGAGTCCTGAAAGCAACTCATAAAAATCACAGAGCACAGAATTATGAAAAGCCCGTGATGTCAATGTGACTTTATCCATTTGCCTCTTCGCTGCTTCTATAATCCTTGGATGTCTATGCCCGTGGCTAACCGCCGAATAGGCACTCAACATGTCCATGTACTTTTTCCCCTCGGGATCAGTTACCCACACGCCCTCAGCTTCCTGAAACACAACCTCAGTCGGATTGTAGTTGTTTGCGCCGAATTTTTTTGTCTTATCTATTATCTCTCTAGTTGTTTTCATCGTCCGTCTCCTCCCTTTCTTTAACTCTCTTTGGGATATAATACAATAAATCCAAGAATTTTTCAAGATTTTTAAAACGCCGTTTCAAGATATAATGCTTTTTTGTAATTACTTAGATCGTATAAAATTGATTTTTAACTTTTTCATATGCGCTAAAATATAGTATAATTAAACTGATCAATTTATATGGGAGAGTCATATGGAATATCTAGTATCTGCAATAGTAGGTTATATTATCGGTTGTTTTCAGACTTCATATCTGCTTGGAAAAGCCTTGAAACAAACGGACATAAGAGAGCACGGAACATCCAATGCAGGAGCGTCGAATGCAGCTATTGTGTTTGGATGGAAGTATGGTTTTATCATCGCCCTGGTTGATATCGGTAAAACAATACTAGCCGTAACAATAATCGGCCTTGTTTATCCTGGAGATCATATATTAAAATATATTGCTGGTTTATCTTGCATTCTCGGACACATTTTTCCTTTTTACATGCAGTTCAAAGGTGGCAAGGGTTTCGCCTCTTATGCCGGTTTGGTAATGGCTATAAACTGGAGATGGGGACTGGCTTTCATATTTATCTGCATCATCATAACTGTTGTGACGAATTACGTATCCGTTGCAGCATTAGTCTCAACAGGATTCTATCCTTTGTACAACATCTATATCAAAGAAAACCCCACAATTATCCTGCTTCTTGTCATGATGTATTTCGTTATAATCTATAAGCACAGAGAAAACATCAGCCGCCTAAAAACAGGTCAGGAAAAGGGTCTGCGAGATTTATTGAAAAAGAAAACACCGCTCAGGCCTTGATTGGTTTTTGATTTCACATCAACGGCCATCAGTTTTCCATCTCAGTCTTTCGAAAAAAACCTTTAGTATTTTTGAACATTCCTCTTCCAGAATACCTATTTGAAGCTCAACCTGATGATTGAGTCTTTTATCCTGCACAATGTTGAACACCGATCCACAGGCGCCGGTCTTTGGATCTGAAGCGCCGATGACCAGCTTATCGATTCTTGCGTTGACTAAAGCACCAGCACACATCGAACAAGGTTCCAACGTTACAAACATAGTGCATCCACTCAATCTCCATGCCTGAATCTTTTCGCTTGCTTCTTTGATTGCCATTATTTCTGCATGAGCTGTCGCATCGCAGGTTTCTTCCTTATGATTATATCCTCTGCCGATGATTTTACCATCCTTGACAATCACCGCGCCAATGGGTACCTCGTCCATATCAAATGCCTTCTGTGCCTCCTTTAAAGCCTCGGTCATAAAATACTCATTCATATGACATATCCTTTCTTCCCTCTAACAGAAACTTCTCCGGAGAAAAGCCTTTCCTCCGCGCCATCCTTCTTCCTCACCACCAACTCACCTGCGGAATTGAGATCCAAAACCTTTGCATCAAATGTGTCATTCCCTCTCATAACTCTGACATCCTTTCCAATTAGAATAGACTTTTCTCTGCAGATGGTGATGGCTCTTATTCCTTTCTTGTCTCTAAGAAAACTATCATAAAGCGTTTCAAAGTGATTTAGTATTTTTGCACACAGCTCTTGTCTGCTAACGTACTTTCCTGATTCTATTTTGACGGATGATGCCCTTTCTCTCAAATCATCAGGGAAATCATCAATGTCCTGATTTACATTAACACCAATGCCCAGTACCACATAGTTGATATGATTTAATTCACCGCTCATTTCAGTCAGAATGCCGCATACCTTCTTATCGTTCATGATAATATCATTCGGCCATTTCACATAAAAGTCAAACCCCATTTCCAGTCCAGCCTCCACAACTGATGCAGCGGCAACCTGAGTGACTATTGATATATCATTTGGATTGACATGTGGTCTGAGAATGATGGACATCCAAATACCCTTATGCTTTGGAGATGTCCATTCTCTGCCAAAACGACCTCTTCCACCTTTTTGCTCTTCACTGATAATGACTGTTCCATCCTCAGCGCCTTTGTCCGCCATTTCCTTGGCTTTTGTGTTGGTTGAAGAAATTGTATCAAAATAGATCATTTCCCGGGCAATAATCGACGTGCCAAGATATTTGGAAATTTAATTTTGAGATAAGATATCTGGCGATTGGATCAACCTGTATCCCTTCCTGGAGAACGACTCTATCTCGTATCCCTCTTCTCTAAGTGATTTTACATGCTTCCATATGGCTGCTCGACTGACTCCGAGCATATTGCTGATATCCTCGCCAGATATGAAATCATTTTTTTCCTTTAACAGTCTAACAATATCATTTTTCACAAAAACCTCCATTGTAAACCAAAATATATTTTTAGTTGACAATCAAAATGAATTAATGTATTATTGTAAACATGGATTATTATTAAGTTTACAATTAATTCTACACTTCTATCAGTAAAATAACAAGGGGCGTTTTTATGGCAAGCAAAACAAAAAACATGATTTTGACAGGTCTATTTGCAGCCTTGACAGCAATAGGCGCTTATATTGTCATCCCGATAGGCCCCGCACCCATAACATTGCAGCTTTTATTCACTGTCATGTCTGGTGTTTTTCTCGGCTCCAGATACGGTGCCCTTTCACAAATCATTTATATCCTTATGGGGCTTTCTGGATTACCGGTATTTGCAGGTGGGGCAGGTGGGTTTTCCTATATTTTCGCTCCTTCATTTGGTTATGTCATCGGATTTGTCGCGGCTGCCTTTATAGTTGGAAAATTTTTAGAGGATGAAAAAAAACCCGGGTTTCTAAAGATATTTCTTTCCTGTTTATTAGGAACCGCTGTCATCTATGTCATCGGCTATCCGTATCTTTATCTTGTTTTGACAAAGGTCTCTGGGGCTACTGTCACATTTCAGGGACTGCTAAAACCTGCTGTGCTGATTTTCTTACCTGGGGATCTTGTCAAAATCATCATAGCAGCCTATGCCGGCAGAAAAATGGTTCCTATCATAAAAAGATAAGCATCTCCAAATCATTTTGGAGATGCTTTTTTTATCTGATTATTCCATTAGGGTCTCTATGTACGCAAACGTTTCTGGAAATGCCTTTGTGACTCTTAACGAGAAATAATTTCTAGACTTCATGTTTGTCTCATTGAAACTGATTTCCACATAATAGGCTTCTTCCACAATATATGGCTCCGTTGTCTCTACCTTATATCTTCCATATGGTTCCATGAAATAATAATCATTGGGTGATTGGACCAAGATGTGAAGATTTCTATCGCTTTCCATCAGATATTTGTCAAAATCACTCTTAAGTTTATCTCTGAAGGTTTCCACATCAAACTCTCCAATGGCGCTTTGAGGGATATTTTTCACGTCTTTTCCCTCATAATGAATGGTGATGCTAGGCTTTACTGAGCCTTTGAGATAATTGTCATCATAGACAAATGGCATTCTTCTCAATTTAAAATCTTCTGTATTCATCAGATTTCTAACTAACTCGTCCTTCTGCCCATCATAATCTGGCTTTTCCAACAAATTGTAATATCGATAGAGCACATCACCATTGGTATAGTAGTAAGCGATGACAAAGCTCATATCATAGTAATAATCTTGATTCTTGATGACCTCACGATGCACGTCGATAATCGCTTGAATGGTTTCCTGGTCCTCGTAAAGAATCACATTGTCTGCCTTTTTCATAAACTCTTCCGTAGCAGTGTAGATTTGTCTGCCTTCAAACTCGCTTTCATCGGTTTCCTGTGCATAGATCCAGGTATTTGATCCGATGTAGACGGAGCTAATCTCGAAAGCCACTGGTAATTTGCCTTCAAACTGATTGGTTGCAAAATCGGCAATAATGATGAATAAGGCAAAGAAAACCATGAAGCCCGCAAACAGCTTTATTGTGTATCGGTTCAATCTGAAGGATTTCTCCAAAATGGCGTTGATCAGGTAGTAAGCCAACGCAAACAGAATGACAAACGTTATGATACGTCCCGAGAACCCTACGTTATAGAAAATACTCGAAAACCCAATAGGTACCAGAGAAGCTATTATGATGGAAATGAAACTCTTGTAGCCATCTGATACTACCAGTTCTCCAGCCCTCTCATGCTTTCGTCTCTTCGCCAAGAGATATATCAAGCCATACAATATGACCAAGACCACTGCCAGCACTACGAAATACGTTATATTAAACTCATCCTCCACATACTTGACAAAGTATAGGATATCTATCCTATAATACTTTTCGATAAAAGTATTGAACAAGATGCTTGAGTTGAATCCTATAGCAATGTCTTCCACTATTCGGAAAAAGTAGTTGATTATCGCCAAAAATGATAGGGGCAATGTGAAGTTGATAACGGTTGCCAATGATGCCGAAATACTGTTCCCTGTCAAAATGCCTGAGATAGCAGCCGTAAAAATTCCTGTTATCAGCCAAGGTATGGTTACGATGAATAACTCACCAATATCCATATAGCTGGTTTTGATAAACATGCTGGTAATAAACAGGACAGTCACCAGCACAGCGGTGAAAACAACGTTGGTGATAATGGTTACATTTATTTTTTGAAGGTCCGTAATTGGTTTGGATATATTGTAGGCAAGTTTTCTCCCATCATGCATATAACTAAAGTCTATCATGCTGTTGATGAAAACCAGGAAAAACACTTCAACCATGCCAACCACAATATGACCTTCTTGTATTCTAGATCCGGTTATTATTGGAATGATAATAACGGTAATGAATAGAATTAAGAAAGAAACAAGAAACCAGCTTCTTTTCTCTTTCAATCCGTTGATTACCAGTCTTCCTGTATTCTTATGAATCGAGTTCTTCCATTCCATATCCAGCACCTCCTAACTCTGTAATGAAGATTTCTTCCAGGTTGACTGCCAGTTCATCAAATATCAAAAGCTTGTATCGACTCTCAAGAGATTTTCTGAAAGCATCCACATCTCCTCGCAGTGTTGTAAAATATACACTGCCAACTTTAATTGATTTGAGAACCGTAAAGGATTCATCAGTCTTTTCTTCATATTCTCCTTCTATAGCAAATTGGACTCTCTTCAGGTTTTCCTTCAAAGATTCCATCTCTTCTTCCTTGATGATCGTTCCCTCGTGCATTATACCAACCTTGTCGCAAATATTATCAAGTTCTTTCAACGCATGTGAAGAAATGATCACTGTTATGTTGTTCTCTATAACCTCTTTGATTAGAACATTCCAGAATTTTCTTCTGATTACTGCATCCAAGCCGTCCACAATTTCATCCAACAGCAAAACTTTTGGATTGGCTGCCATGGCGAGCACAAACGCAGCTTGCCTTTTTTGTCCCTTTGACATGTTGTTGAGTTTTTTGTTTATATCAATTTTGAAGTACTTGACAAGTCGATCGAATTTTTCCAATGACATGTCCTTATATAGAAGCTTCTCAAAATCATATAAGCTCTTTAGGGTGCTGTTCTGAGGAAAATACAGATCGTCCTGCACATAGTAGAAGTCTTTAATCTCCTCTGATTTCTCTGTTATCAGATTATTATTGTAATGTATGTCACCACTGTCTTGTCTATAGACTTGGATAATGTGCTTCAGTAGTGTTGTCTTGCCACAACCGTTTGAGCCGACCAGTCCGTATATCTGACCTGCCTCCGCATTGATTGTTATATCCTTCAGCACATGAAATTTTCTAAAGCTTTTATTCAGCATACTTACTTGAAGCATCGCTTTCAACTCCCTTCAAAGTCAT
>DMAP01000298.1 GCA_003446975.1 Clostridiales bacterium
TCCGTTGATGGTCTTCCAGCCAAGGACCATGTCTCTGAAAACTTTCCTAAGGTTACTGTTCCAATCAATGTCTATATGAATCATATAATTGAATCCAATTGTTACTGAAATATGATACCGTATGCAAAGACTTTTGTCAACAAAAAGCGACAAAGAGAGCCTCGGCTCTCTTTGTCAGCATGTAAGTTTATCGGATTGGACAAACACCACTTTCACAGCTTTCGTCCCCTACGTCCAGGTTTGTTTCAAAAGCTTCATACTTATTGAGGAGCGACGGAATGAATGGTTTCATTTTAGATACTCTTTCGTTGTACTCCTTCTCTTCAATCGATTCATAAGGAAGCAGTTCATAAAAACTGTCATCCAGAGACAAGAAAGATAAGGCGACCACGTCATCCCAGTTGTTCCAAACCCATTCCTCGACTTCATCCCACTCGTTATCGCGAACGTGAATAGTTATTGAACAATTATGGTCCACATAATGCTCCATGAACAATTTATAATCCTCGAGCTGCTCAATGGCTGTTACGTCATATTTCGTTCTTCCTGGAGGTGATTTTACTGGAAATTCAATTACTTTGGTGGTGCAAGTGGCCTCATCTTGACCGACTTCCGGGAAGATAGGATATTCTAGATCTTCACATACTTTTACCATCGGATCATGTGCGTTTACCCTAACACGTCTAATGAAATATGGGGAATGAGAATAATGAACACCACTGGACACTATAGGCAGTTGTGACAATGTCCCTTCAGGTTTAACAGTCGTAACCAGTATAGGTGCACTTTCGCCAATTTGAGCGGCGTATTTGGCTGCTTCATCTTTTGCGGCTTTTCGCATCTTTTCAAGGACTTCAGCCTGCTCTTTCCGATCTAATTGACAAGCATTGACCATGTCCTGCCAACCTGTCAGGGAGCAACCTGTCAATTTATCCCTTTGTTGAACCGAATCCCAAGCTGGGATTTCCAACTCCACACATGTCATCCTATAGGCAGATCTGACCGACAGCCTTTGAGCTTCAAGCAATCCGTCAATATCTAAGGATCCGTCTTCATTGACAAAAGCAAAAACATTAACTGTCGTTAAGTTGCATAATCCATTTGAATCGAGCAATATCTCACCACAGGGGTTGACACCGTTCATATTATCTCTTCTTTTCTTGCCAGCAGTTTCGTTGACCCATCCAGGTTCTCCAGAATAGCGCATTTGCTGTATTTGCCAGTGCAGCATTTCTCTTGATGGTTTTTCTTTATAGTAGATGGAGTTGTTGCTCATCTGTCGGTGAATGATGTCCTTATCAACAATCCATTGGCCGTCAATTTGCTTGTAAAGCTTGTTTTTAGCCTCTATGCATTCCTTGTCATCCGGATCAATCAGTACAATCTCAGCCGTCCTTCGAACGCCTCCAACAACTACATTTTCTCCTATGATGTTTGCAACATCCAAACAGTCGATTGGTTTCAGTTTAACCCTTACTCTATCCTCGATCGTTGATCTCTTTTTCAAAACCTTATCGATTTTTAAAAACATGTTCTTAAGGCTTGAATGTCCACTAGCTGTACCCCCAAAGGTTTTAAGCTGCTCTCCCTTAGGTCTGACGTTGTCATAATTGATGATGATTGTTTTAATGTTCCTATATTCATTGCTATGGATTATGTCAAAAAAGTATCCTAGTGACTGTACCCAGCCTTCTTTACTGTCTCCTACAATAATTTTTACCGTGTTATTATATAAAAATTCCAGGCTTGTGTTATCTTCTCTCACTTTGATGTCTATAGGCGTGAAATCCTCATGAACAATTTCAAAGTCTGTTCTAATCTTTGGAAGTCTTGCAACATCCTCTTTTAGAACTCTTACACCGACACCTGATCCAATCATAAGCAGATAGAACAAATCCCGATATGCCTTAAAGCTGTCAATCACTTGGAATGCACAATTGAAGTTCGCCATAGGATAGTGCTCTGCAACTGGCGTTCCGCCTACCCAGAATGTTCTTCCGGACAAAAACTGCTTAAGATTGAATATGTTGTCATATAATCTTTCAGCTTCATCTTTGGTCGTCGGTACAAGGCTACAGTTATATTCCACCGCTCTTCTGACAGTTTCCCACCAATATTCCCTTCTGCGTTCCTCAGAAAGCCATCTTGAGTAAGTTCTATAATATACAAAATTGCCTAATTGCTTCATTGGAGAATCTTTATGCTTATAATTGCTTATAAATTCGTCTGTCAAGACTCTACCGTCTCTTCTTTTTCTAGCATCTCTCGATTTGTCTCTTTCATATCTGTATAAAATATATCTTTTTGCGACATCTTTTCTGGTGCTGTCCATCAGCTTGTCTTCCACCATGTCTTGTATGACTTCGACAGTTGTAGCTCTATTTGATGATGTCACTATATTTCTTATGTCGTTTGCAATTGACTGAGCAAGTTCGACATTAGCGCCATCTTTAGTTTCATTCATAGCTTTTATAATTGCATTTACAATTTTCTCGCTTCTGAATTCTACTATTTCGCCTGTCCTCTTTAGTATTTGTGCCATTTGATACCCTCCCAACATATAGTGTTTCTGAATAAAAAAATAAACCTGAATACACAATATATTGTATCACCAGGTTTAGAGTTAGTCAAATGGTTGCCTGTTTTTTAATCATTTTTTCTAGGCATTAATAACACTTGCTTATACGTGTTCTGTATAATTATAGTTTTAGCTTGTATTGCCAAAAAGTCTTATTTTACAACGATTCAGGTTTCAAGAGATTATCCATGTATTTTTTTATTGTCAATCCAGCTTCCAATCTATCTTGCCGACTCCCCTTTTTTCTAAAAAAGCATTAGCTTTGCTGAATGGTTTGCTACCAAAAAAACCTCTATAGGCAGACAGTGGACTTGGATGAGGTGCAGTTAAAACCAAATGTCTGTCATTTGTTAGCATTGGTTTCTTGCTTTGCGCAGGTTTGCCCCACAGGAAAATAACAATTGGGCGGTCCTGTTTATTGACTGCACGTATAACAGCGTCAGTGAATTGCTCCCAACCCATACCTTGATGAGAATTAGCTTGATGAGCTCGAACAGTTAAAACTGTATTTAATAACAACACACCTTGATCTGCCCATTTTTTCAAATAACCATTACTAGGTATGTCATAGCCTAAATCATCTTTCAATTCCTTATAGATGTTTTGAAGAGAAGGAGGAATCCTCTGTCCAGGCATTACCGAGAAGCTTAGTCCATGAGCTTGATTTTCATCATGATAGGGATCTAGCCCCAGAAGCAGTACTTTCATGTCCTTCAACGGTGTGTAATGCAAGGCATTGAATATATCATGTTTGTCAGGATAAATAATACGCGTTTTATATTCCGAAATCAAAAAATTCCGTAGTTCCTTATAATATGGTTTTTTAAATTCATCTGCAAGCACATCATGCCAATCATTATTTAATATTTGAGACATACAACCTCCAACTCAGTAGTTCGAATAACCGTCAATGTATACGACCCTATAATTATTCATGATAATCTAAATGATGAACATCCTGGTTGTCAACATATCTAAAACGCTCTCGCTTGTGAAACTTACTTTATAGGCATCTATGCGTTTGACCCCTGGGTAATAGGAAGCTCTTAAAGCACTCATATGTGTGTTGTAACTGATACTGACATCAAATCTATCTGGCAGTGTGACGTGACAATTGTCTATATTGGCAAGGGCTTGCTTGGTCCTGTCTTTGAGCATATCCAGCGCATCTGCTCTATTGAGACTTATAACACCATCTCCAATGCCTTCCTTCATCGGTGCTGTCACAACGCCTTCATTGAAGCTTTCAGCCCAGTCACAAATCATTTTATCCCCTGACAGCATGATTACCGGCACACCTAAGCTGGCGGCAGCGTACGTATGCAACAGATACTCCGAGCAAATCATATCATTGAGCATCATTTTATTGATGATGGTGTTCATGGTATGGGACAAGGGGTTTCCTGTCATTGAAGCCGCTGAATGGTATCCAATAAATATGGCAGCATCAAATGTAGCATCCAATCCTTGAACCATTGAATAAGGACTTCCCAGCCATTGCCTTATTATTTTGACATTCTTTGGTAGCATATCGAAGAGAATATTCTTTCCTGAGTCATGGGCATCCTTGACGACAATCTCATCAACCCCATTTTCCAACAAAGTCTCACATACAGCTTTTACTTCTAGAGTCATCTGTTCAGCGGCCTTGAAATGTTCTGTCTCTCCCAGAATTGTCTCTTTCCAACTTGTCACACCTGCACATCCTTCAATGTCCGCACTAATAAATACTTTCATATCTTCCTCCAAAATTTATAATTTAAGATCCTCATCCAATATAATGCCTTCAGCAATCATGTTTGTATCTCCAATCAGTTGGAGTATTTCCACTTTCCCATCACTCATACCAATCGCTACATCTAGAGAGCCTCCAGGAACATTAATGCGGATTATGTTGTTCGAAAGCTCCTCTCTAAGAAAAAGAGCAAGTGCCACAGATGCGGAACCTGTGCCGCAAGCCAAAGTGAAGTCCTCAACTCCTCTTTCATAGGTTCTGACTGTGACTGCCGAATCTTTTCCGATCTCATAGAAGTTTATGTTCGCACCTTTTGGGAATGCTTCGTGGTAACGCAATGCTATGGCCAGTTCAGTCAAGCTTGTATCATCAGTATCTTTTAATCCTTTATGCTCAATAACCACATGGGGCAATCCCGGACTACCGAGTTCTATATAAGAAATCGGATATTCGTTCTGATGCAATGAAACGATTCTTCTTAACTCAATAAACTCTGGCAGATTGAGTAGCACACCAACTAATCTATCATTGATGATTTCTCCAGATACAATACCGGCTGTAGTTTGAAAGGTCATTTTTTTTCCTGCAATCTTATTGATATACGCATATCTTGCTATGCATCGTGCGCCATTGCCACACATTTCTCCGACACTACCATCTGCATTAAAAAACCGCATTCTGAAATCAGTTGAGTCATTTGAGTTTTCCAATGCCATTAAGCCATCAGACCCGACGGAAAACCGCCTGGTGCAAACTTTCTTAGCCAATATTTGGAGTTGTTGGAACGTTAAAGCATATTGTCGATTGTCAATGATGATAAAATCATTTCCCAATCCTTGCATTTTCGTAAATTCTATTCTCATAATCATCACTTTACCAGATAAGTCTAGATTGCGTTAAACTGCATAGAGCTATAACACACGCTTGAAGAATCTGTAAAAGTTTCCTCCTATGATTTTTTTCAATGTTTCTTCTGAATGTCCTCTTCTAAGTAATTCTTCCGTAATTTTAAGGCTTTCTTCATGATTATCCAATACATCCACATTCGGTCCAGAGCCAAAAAGCAAGTTACACAGATCAAATCCGTACCCTATATTATTATCACTTGACTCGAGAATAATATGTTCGATGTGATCACAAATGTGACCAATGTTTTGCTGATCTTTATTTAGTGATACAATGCTCTTATAGGTGTTTACCCCTATGACGCCACCTCTGTCAGATAAAGCCTTGATCTGATGCTTGTTTAGATTTCTTCTGATTGGATTAATGTCCCTGGAATTCGAGTGTGAAGCGATAAATGGTTTCTTTGTATATTTTATTAAATCATCAAATCCCTCGTCATTTAAATGGCTTACATCAAGAAACAAGCCAAGTTCCTCTGCTTTCTTGATCACTTGTATTCCAAATGGTGTCAATCCACCTCTAGTTCCTTCTTCAGGATCGCCAAAATAACTGCCATCCGCAACATAATTCCTTCTGCTCCATGTCAACCCAAGACCTCTTACGCCTAGCCTATAAAAGATTGACAACAAATCTATATCATTAAGTATCGGGTCTGCTCCTTCAAGAGATATTATGATGCCGATTTTACCCTCATTCAAAGCTATATCCATATCGTCACAGTTTCTTACAAGCATTAAACTGTCACCACAGGCTTCAATCTCTTCTATGATATCATTTACTTGGTTCAAGGCGACGTGCAACGCCATTTCCGGAATATAAATTGACTCTACATACACCGCGGCGACCACAAAATTCAAACCGCTTTTTTTAAAGCTGTTAAGATAATATTTTTCAATTATCCTTGACTCTAATTTTCTTTTCTTATCAAATATAATACCACCTAAGTCCAAATGGGCATCTATAACAATATTGTTTTTATGCAAATCTATTGCCTTATCCGTGTATATCATCACTCTCTCCTCTTTTTGATTCATATCGCTATTATGTACATCTTCTATACTACATAAAATTATAAAATATGTAAATGATTTTAGCTTAAGTTACGCACCAAGTTTCCGATTTATGTGCAACAATTTAACATGGACTTTATGCTCATTACAAATTATAATGGTGAATATGAAAATTATAACTCAGGAGATAACAATGTTTGAAATTATCAACAATGAGCTACATATCGATGGATACTCGACAACACAATTGGTCAAAGAATATGGCACGCCTTTATACGTTTATTCTGAAAATAAAATCATTGATCAGATTAATGAGATAAAGACATCTTTCTTGGATAAATACCCAAGAACACATGCTGCTTATGCCTGTAAGGCTTTCTGCACCCTCTACATGTGCAAATTGATTGAAAGAGAAGGATTATGGCTTGATGTTGTGAGTGGTGGTGAGTTATTCACAGCAATCAAAGCGGGCTTTCCCAATGACAGAATTGAGTTCAACGGCAACAACAAATCTGAGGCTGAGCTTCTGATGTCACTGGAATATAACATTGCAAGGATTGTTGTGGACAATGTTTCTGAATTGGTTTTTCTGGAAGAGCTATGTAAAAAAAGAGGCCAAAAGACTAAAATTCTTTTCAGAGTTACCCCGGGTGTTGGTAGTTCAACACATGAATATATTACGACTGGTACAAAGGATTCAAAATTCGGTATACCTTTAGATGAAAGCATCATCTATCCAGCAATCGAGTATGCTATTAAGAGCACTCACTTGGACTTCTTGGGTTTTCACTTCCATGTTGGCTCTCAACTAAATGATATTAAAGCTCATACTGGTGCTTTGGAAACAGTATTGAATTTGCTAAAAGAGACCAAATCTAGATTTGATTACGAAATCAAGGATTTCAATATGGGTGGAGGTTTTGGCATTAAATATACAGATGAAGATATTCCTCTAAAGATTTCAGATTTTGTTGATCCTATTATGAAACGTTTGACGGACTTTTGCAACGAGAATCATTTAGTAAGACCAGCTGTATCGATGGAACCTGGTCGATTTATCATAGGAGAGGCAGGGTTCCAACTATACACTGTGGGAAATATCAAGGAAATCCCAGGCATAAGAACCTATGTGTCAATTGATGGTGGAATGACAGACAATATCAGACCGGGATTATACGGTGCAAAGTATGATGCAATCATTGCCAATAAGGCAGATGACCCTAAGGACTCAGTTGTTTATATCAGTGGTAAGTGCTGCGAATCAACAGATATAATCATTAAAAACCTAAAATGTCATTTGCCTGAAAGTGGAGATATTCTTGCTGTTTTTTCTACCGGTGCTTATGGCTATTCCATGGCGAACAACTATAATAAACTACCTTTTCCAGCTGTTGTAACCATTAAAGATGGTAAGCCTGAACTAATTGTAAAAAGACAATCCTATGAACAGATAATAGAAAACGAGATTCTTTGAATATTCTTAAGATTAAATATAACACTAAAAAACCACCTATCTAAATGACGGGTGGTTTTCTCTTGAATCCAGCGACGACCTACTTTCCCAGGCAGTCACCCACCAAGTATCATCAGCGC
>DMAP01000213.1 GCA_003446975.1 Clostridiales bacterium
GTCAGCGCCTAAGTCATCTATGATTAGAAGATCAGACTCATAGATCAGGCCAAAATTGTCTTTGTTGTCATAGGATTCCAGGCTTCTGTTGAACTTATGCTCGCTGATGGTCTCGAACATTTTGAAGGAAGATTGATACAACACGATTATCCCCTTATCCATCAGATCTTTAGCGATGCAATTGCACATAAAGGTTTTACCCAAACCGGTTCCACCATAGAATAGCAGATTTCTGTCTCTTTTATGAAATGTATCTACAAACTCCAGCGCATGCTTCAAGATAACCTTGATATTCTCCTTGGGCGTCAGTTTTTCCTTGCCAAAGACGACATCATCAAACTTACTAAGGTCAAATGTGTCGAAGTTTTCCTTCTTCAATAGATTTCCAAGACTGGATATGTTGTATAGTTCATTGATCAGGCTTTGCTTGTAGCAGGAGCACATATTCCCTTCTGATGTATATCCGGTATCATTGCACTGGCTGCATTGATACACCTCTTGAAGATAGATGTCCGGTATGCCCCTTTTTTTCAGGATATGGTTTTTCTCTTCCTTTAATATATCTATTGTTTCCCTGATAACCTCTATTTGCCTTTCCATTTGATCCGATTTGGTCATAATGATTTTTGAGATGCTGATGCTGAGCTTGGCAATATCCCGGTCGATTTCCCGGATTCTTGGCAGCATGTCATATATTTCATTTTGTCTAAGATTGAGGTCTTCTGTGGCCTGCAGTCTTTTTTTGTTGTAGTCTTTTTTTATTCCATTGATAATTTCCTGTCTCATTAGATATCCTCTTCGTCTTTGATCAAATCAAAATAGTTTTTTCTTGCCAGATCCTCCAGCTCCTCTTCCGACAGCTTATTGTACTGCTGCTCAAAATTATGAAGTGTCTTGGTGTTGTTTTTGGTGTACTTAGTTTGAGGTTTTTGCTGCTTGGACAAATCATCAACTTTCTTGAATCCGCTCTTATGCCAGTTTTCAAGTATTGTATTAAAATAGTTTAGATTGGGATTGGTGGTTTTGGACGAATAAGACAGGGCATGTATAATCATATCCATTGAAAAACCCCAATGATCGACCCAGACATCGATGATTTTTTTCTCGCTTAAAGTCAATTGGCGGCCATCAAAACCTAAATGCTTCTTGACGGTATTGTAGTATTTGAAGTTTTTTCTCTTATTATCCAGATATTTGGACAATTCTTCCTTGTCGTGGATATTGTTGTCAAACCATGCCGCTAATAGGGTTTCAACGTATTTCATGCTTTTAATGTTCTTTTTCTCTACCGCATATTTAAAGGTCTCAACGACAATTTCAGGTGTTGCAGAGTAATTGGCTATCCAATCAAGAATATTTCTTTTTTCATTCGGGGTGACCAATCGACCCAGGGTCAATTCTACCTCTCTGAACATATCCTTTATCGGTTGGGATTTATTTGCCTCAATCAGCATGTCAAAATCTGTCTTCTGTTCTCGGCCATCCTTGGGAGACACAACATCCTTTGGCAGGTAGCGATAGATATTCTCCACATAGAGCTGTTTAAGATTGACAAATTCAATCTCCTGTCGACCTTCAGCATCAGTATTCAGATTGACGATTCCCTGATCCTTCCAATAGTCCCAAGCCTGATTGACCTCTTCTGTTGTGATGCCTATGTTTTTTGAGATGGTTTCATTGGAGAAGGTGCTTTCTCCATCCATTGCATATTTGAAGCCCAGCAAATAGACTTTTACATAGTCCCCTTTTGCCATTGGCATGAAATCATTGATGAAAATGTTCTCTATCGATGTGTTTCCGAAATCTATCTTTTCCTGTTGCAGTTTAAACATCATCAGGTTTCACCTCAGGTTATTTTTTAATATTATATCACAAAAAAATCGAACAGAATGTTAAAGTTGCCACAAAAATAAATTTTAACTTTTAGAATCCCAATTTTTATGCTATACTGAAAAAGTAAATTACGCGATGGAGAAAACGTCTATGGATAAAGCCAGATTACTGCTAAGCGGCATTAAGAAGAATCAGCTCGTACAGAAGATAGTATCCAAAGGTTCAGTCAAAAAGTTTCTTTCCAGTCACTATTCGGTTAGTTTATCTATTCTTTTAGTCTTAACTTTAACAGTGCTAACTTATTCCCACGTATTGAATTTTATAAATGTACAAGCGTTATTGATCGAGGAGCAGGAAATAGCCACTCGATCATTTGAAGTGTATTTCGATGGCAATCATGTTGGTGATGTAAGGGACAAGCAAGCGGTAGAAGATATTCTGACAGAGCTTAAAGCATCCATACAACGATCGAGCCATTCTGAGATAGCGATATCAAACACCATCGAATATGTTGCTTCCCACACGGAAGATGAAGACTTGGCGACTCATTACGAGATAATGACCAGAATCAGGTCGCAGATTGAATACAATATACTTGCCTATTGCATCAAGGTTGACGGTGAGATCATTGGAAGACTCAAGACATTGGATGAAGCTAAAAAAATTCTTGAAGATATCAAGGCGCCATACAAAGAATTGCTTGAAGAAGGAAACATACTGGATCTAAGCTTCGCCGAGGAGGTTGAGATTGTCCAGGAAGAGGTGTCAAAATATCAGTTGGATGATTACGAGCAATTGCTGATGTATCTGCAAAAAGGAACCACTGAAGAAAAGACGCACATCGTGGAATCCGGTGAGAATGTTTGGACCATAGCAAGCAAGTACGGCATTACAGTGGAAGAGCTCAGAGCTGCAAACAACGGATCGACACTTACCTTGATCTATCCGGGAGACGAATTGTCTCTGATAGTACCAAAACCTTTTATCGCAGTTCAAACAATAGAAGTGGCAGTCTTTGAGGAAAGCATACCTTTTGAAACCGAATATGAGATGGTTTCCTGGATGTACAATGATGAATACTCGACTAAAAGCTCAGGCAAAAACGGCATAAAGGAAGTTGAGGCCTATGTCATCAAGGAAAATGGCATAGAGGTATCAAGAGAAGTTTTAAATGAAACAGTGACACAAGAGCCGGTGACAAGGATAATGTACAATGGCACGCAGGACCCACCACCGAAGAAAGGAACAGGCACATTTGTAAACCCACTTCCTTCGGGAACAATCACTTCTAGATATGGCGCAAGATGGGGAGGTTTCCATCAAGGCCTGGACATAGGTTCCAGGATTGGAACCCCGATTAAAGCGGCTGACGGTGGAACAGTCATCTATGCCGGTTGGTTTGGAGATTATGGCTATATGGTTGAGATTGATCACGGTGGCGGATTCACCACCAGATATGCACATTGTTCTCAGTTGTACGTGTCTGTCGGAGAGAATGTCTACCAAGGTAAAACAATAGCGGCTGTCGGCAATACAGGGTGGAGTACAGGGCCTCATGTGCACTTCGAGGTAAGAAAGTATGGTTCCACAGTCAATCCTCAATCCTACATAGGAACACAATACAGATAAATTAAAACCCGAGAGGTACAATTTGAAAAAATTGCATCTCTTTTTTTTATTTATTTTTTTGTTGAAAAGACCAAAATGTAATTAAAATGTAATTATGAAACGTTATAATGAAACTACTTAAATGAAAATGAATATCAATATCAATACAAAAGGAGTGAATGAGATGAGAACTCATAAAATACTGGCCTTGACGATGGTAATGCTTATGGTAATTAGCAGTATGAGCCTTACCTTTGCAGGCATAGAATATCCCGGCAATGAAATGAATGACGGATCATTAAATGGCTATGTAGAATTCACGGGAAGCCAGAACACTGTAGTACCGGAAGGAAAGTATTGGGTCAAGGATGACAGCCCTTCTAAAGGGTCAGTCAATATACTAAATCTAGGAAATGGTTATCAAATAGAACTCGCTTATGATAGTTCCGACAATTTTGTGGAATGGGAACTACTATCACCAATCGATCCAGATTACGACATCACAATTGATTGGATAAATGTCAAAGGTGGCAACTTCTATATGCAATACGCAGGAGGGTATGACACAACCGAGGGCAATATATTGTACACCGCTCAGGATGGAGCTTTCGGTGTATCTCATGTCACAATCGGATATCAGTTCGATGATCCGCCACCACCGCCACCACCACCGGCAGAAACAGGAAGATTGGTTATTCAAAAAGAGGTATGGATCGACGACGTACAGGATGAAGACAATGATATGATATTCACCTTTACAGTGGATGGAGAAACCGTCACAGCCAGCGCAATACAGTCAGGCAGCGTAGAGTTGGATGTAGGAACCTATATCGTCACAGAAACAGGCTTTGGAGATTTCACACCGGTGACGGTGACACAACAGGCCATCATCACGACAGCCGGAGCAATACTGACTTTCGTGAACACTATGGAAACAGAAAATCCGCCACCACCGCCACCACCACCGGCAGAAACAGGAAGATTGGTTATTCAAAAAGAGGTATGGATCGACGACGTACAGGATGAAGACAATGATACGATATTCACCTTCACAGTGGATGGAGAAACCGTCACAGCCAGCGCAATACAGTCAGGCAGC
>DMAP01000354.1 GCA_003446975.1 Clostridiales bacterium
GCTAAACTTTGACAAGTCTCTGAAAATCATTGATGTGGGATGTGGTACCGGCAGGCATGCGATTGAGCTCACTAAGAGAGGGTATTCTGTGACAGGTATTGATTTATCAGAATCCCAGCTAAAAAGAGCCAGAGAAAAAGCTGAAAATGAGAATCTTGTGATTGAGTTCATTAGTTTGGATGCCAGAAATCTTCCATTTGAAAACCATTATGATGTTGCCATCATGCTTTGCGAAGGTGGATTTCCTCTAATGGAAACGGATGAGATGAATTACGACATATTGAAAAATGTAACAAAATCATTGAAAAACACATCGAAATTTATCTTCACTACCCTAAATGGTTTGTTTCCATTATTCAACTCCATTGATGAGTTTCATGAAGACCTGCACCATGAAAACGAAGCGCAGTACAAAAGCAATCACTTCGATCTCATGACCATGAGAGACCATAATATCACCACATTCATCGATGATGAGGGTGTTGAGCACCGAATCAAATGTAATGAAAGATATTACATGCCAAGCGAGATCACTTGGATGCTTAAGTCACTTGGATTTAAAACAGTTGATATATTTGGCGCCAAATTGGGTGACTATTCGAGGGAAGATAAGTTGACCACTGAGGATTTTGAAATGCTTGTAGTGGCGCAAAAAAATGTACTTATTTGACACTCAAGATGTTATCATTAATAATGAATGAAGCTCGTGAAATCCAAACAGATACTTTATGAGCACTGAAACCAATATGGCGCTAAGGCCAGCATTATTGGAGGAATTAAACACTATTTGTATTAGCATAAATCTGATAAAAGACCCTGAAGTGGGGGAGAGGATGTGCTATCTAAATGAATGTGACAGATTTAGACAAGCTGCTGTCAACGCGTCATGACAACGGGGCGGATTACTGGGCAACACCAGATGGGAAAATTGGCATAGAAAAACCAATCAGCACACTGACCGCTTTGCTGGTCATGAGTGAGTTAACGGTGGAGAAATCACATGAAGCCCTTCAAGGAGCCGCCGGATTGGTGCTGCAATCAATCAAAGAAGACGGGCGGGTGAGAATAGCGCCTAAGGGCTCCATTTATCCCTGTCATATGGCCCTTGCCGCTACAGCCCTTTGCAGAAATGGGTTTGCTATTGATAATCGTGTCAAATCCATAATGGCATACCTGTTGAAAAACAGATACAAGGATGGTGGTTGGAGATGCAACAAATTTTCATATGGGAGAGGCCCGGAGACCGATTTTTCAAATCCCGGGGTTACCTTAATGGCGCTGGATGCTTTTCGATGTGCCGATATGTATGAGGAGTCAGGCGATCTGGATCCAGGTGTGGAAACATTACTACAACATTGGCGGATTCGGACACCTATAGGACCTTGTCATTATGGCATGGGAAAACTGTTTATGCAGGTGGAATACCCGTTTTTGAGATACAACCTGTTTTACTATGTGTATGTTCTTTCGTTTTATTCAAAAGCCCGAAAGGATGAACGCTTCAAAGAAGCCTTTAAGAGGTTGAGCAACAAACTAGATATCAATGGTAGATTGATAGTTGAACGACCCAATCGGAAATTAGAAAAACTTGATATATGCAGGAAGGGTGAGCCATCAGAGGCAGCTACTGAGAGATATTTAGAGATTGTTAAGAATATGGAACAATAACAATTAAAGTAAGGGATAAATAAAATGCCAGAAAAATTGGATTATAAAAAAGAATACAAAAATCTATACCAACCCAAGACAATCCCGATGGTCATTGATGTTCCAAAGATGATCTTCATTATGATTGACGGGAAGGGTGATCCCAATGAGGAGACAGGAGAGTTCACTGACGCTACGGAGTTGCTATATGGATTGTCCTATGCCATCAAGATGAGCAGTAAAAGCTGCAGCGAACCGCTTGGCTTTTTTGATTATGTCGTACCACCTTTGGAGGGGTTGTGGTGGACAGACAGCGATAGTCCTTTCGACGCCAGACGAAAGGACTTGTTGGTCTGGACACTGATGATCCGTCAACCGGAGTTTGTCACAGAGGAAGTCTTCAAATGGGCAGTGGACGTGTTGAAAAAGAAAAAACCAGGCATTGACCCGACAAAGGCAAAACTGGCTGAGTTCACAGAAGGCCTTTGTGTTCAAATGATGCATGTGGGACCATACGACACGGAAGACGATACTGTCAAAGCGATTGATGATTTTGCACGCAATCAAGGCTACGTCAATGCCATTTCTACTAGCAGCAATGAGGGTATTGTCCTTAGACACCATGAGATATATTTGAGCGACCCAAGAAAAGGTTCACCAGATAGGATGCGGACTGTTGTACGGCACCCAGTTAAAAATGAAGTTTTGACAAAATGATATAATGTATAAAAATAAGCAGATTAAGAAAGCGAGGAAATTAGGATGTTTAGAGAAATGAGAAGAGTCAAGCAATTGTTGCCAATGGATGAAACCATAGCTGTGATGGGAAGATGCACCAATGGTTCCTTGGCGTGCCTGGGGGATGATGATTACCCTTATTCAGTACCTCTTAACTATGTCTATCACAATGGTAGAATATATTTCCATACAGCCAAAGATGGACATAAGATTGATGCTATCACAAAGCATATGAAAGTATCTTTTTCGGTAGTAGATGAAGATACCATAGTCAGTGAAGCGTACACTAGCTACTTCAGAAGCGTTATAGCTTTTGGGAAAGCCAGGATAACAGAAGAGAACGAATGGCTGGAAGCGTTTAAGGCTTTGGTTGAAAAGTATTCAAGCGATCAGCCTGAAGAGGCCAAACACAATGAAATAATTGGTTGTAGACAAACACATATTATTGCAATAGACGTTGACCATATAACGGGTAAAGAAGCCATCGAGTATATTAAAGCAAAAGAACAATAAAAATCGCAAAATTGACTGTTGTCTAAACAAAGAAGGAGATGTTTTTTATGAAGGCCAAAAGAGAACTCATGCCAAATCAACAGGTCGAACTTATTAAAATACTAAAAGCGCGCTTCGAGGGCAACATCAATCGTCATGATGGCCTTGACTGGAGAAAAATACAATCTAAACTTGAAGACAACACTGACAGAATCTGGTCACTAAATGAAATGGAAAGAACAGGTGGAGAGCCGGATGTGATAGGGTTAGACAAAAAAACGAATGAGTACATATTTTGCGATTGCTCAATAGAAAGTCCACGAGGTCGAAGGAGCCTTTGTTATGACGAGGCCGCACTTGATTCGAGAAAAACAAATAAACCCCAAAACAGTGCTATTGGTATGGCTATTGAAATGGGAATAGAGATTCTAACAGAAGAAGAATATAGGGAATTGCAGAAACTTGGCAATTTTGATACGAAAACATCCAGTTGGATATTGACACCTCCTGATATCAGAAGACTTGGTGGTGCGCTCTTTGCTGATTTTCGTTATGGGAATGTATTTGTCTATCACAATGGAGCCGAATCCTACTATGCGGCAAGAGGGTTCCGAGGGTTGCTCAAAGTATAGTATACTCGCTGAAGGAGATGGATTAAGATGGAAGATAAACTCATCGCTCCATGTGGAATGAACTGTGCATTATGTATAGCCTATCAATTCAGGGATAAGGATTTGAATAAAAAGGGATTTAAGAGAATGTATTGCCCCGGCTGCATACCTAGAGGAAAACACTGCACACATATGGCGGATAAATGCGAG